>DATMYG010000050.1:0-9093 GCA_035561055.1 Clostridia bacterium
TATCCGTGCAGGCGGGCTCCCCGCGCTGGGTAAAGCTGCCGCTCATGGCAACGGCGGCAAAAGCGCATCCCGAAAGCTCCTTCGCGCGCGCGAGCTGGTATAAATGCCCGTTATGGAAAGGGTTGTATTCCGCGATGATGCCCACACAGGAAGTCATCCGTCGTCCTCCGCAGCGTTTTCGTCGATTATAGCATAGTTGCTTGATTCTATGAATAAAAAGCGTCAAATTGCGAAACAAAATCTCGCGAATGGGTGTCATTGGAGGACCGGGTGTGCTATAATACGAACTCGGGGCCGCGCGTCCCGACTTTTCGCAATGAAGGATATCGTCAACGTCGTCGTAATTACCGCCGTTCAGGCGCAGCAGGAATAAGGAAGGGGAACACGAATGAAAACGCTCGTTATCAACGCCGGTAGCTCGTCGCTCAAGTACCAGCTCATCAACGCGGAAAAAGGCGAGGTGCTCGCCAAGGGCATTTGCGAGAGGATCGGCATCGGCAATTCGAAGCTCACCTACAAGCCCTCGGGGCGCGATAAATACGAATTCTTCCAGGAAATGCAGGATCATACCGACGCGATACGCATGGTTCTCGACACGCTTGCGGATGCTAACATCGGCGTCGTTTCGAGCATGGGCGAGATCGGCGCGGTCGGCCACCGCGTCGTGCACGGCGGCGAGCGCTTCTCGAAGTCCGTGCTCATCACGCCCGAGCTCATCGAGGAAATCGAAAAGCTCTCCGTGCTCGCACCCCTTCACAACCCGGCCAACCTCATGGGCATCCGCGCCTGCCGCGCCATCATGCCCGAGGTCCCCATGGTGGCGGTATTCGACACGGCTTTCCACCAGACCATGCCGCCCGAGGCGTTCGTCTACGGCCTGCCCTACGAGGCCTATACCGAGCTTATGATCCGCCGCTACGGCTTCCACGGCACCTCGCACCTGTACGTTTCGCAGCGCGCTATCGAGAAGCTGGGCATCCCCGCCGAGCAGACGAGGATCATCACCTGCCACCTCGGCAACGGCTCAAGCATCGCTGCCGTCAAGGGTGGTAAGTCCATCGACACCTCGATGGGCCTGACCCCGCTCGAGGGCGTGCCCATGGGCACTCGCTGCGGAGATATCGACCCCGCGCTCGTCACCTACATGATGCGCCGCATGAACTTCAACTGTGACCAGATGGACGAGTATATGAACAAGAAAAGCGGCGTGTTCGGCATCTCCGGCGTGTCGAGCGACTTCCGCGACCTGGACGACGCGGCACTCGCGGGCAACGCGCGTGCGAAGCTCGCGGTGGACACGTTCTGCTACAAGGTCAAGAAGTACATCGGCGCGTATGCCGCGGCGCTGGGCGGCGTGGACGCCATCGTGTTCACGGCGGGTGTGGGCGAGAACGACAGGGTCGTACGCGAACGCGCCCTGTGCGGGCTCGAATATCTCGGCGTGGATGTGGACTTTGAGCTGAACCTGACCTGCCCGCGCGGCGCGGAGGTCGAGCTGAGCAAGCCCGGTAGCAAGGTTAAGGTGTATATGATCCCTACCGACGAGGAGATGGTCATTGCCCGCGACACGGCCGCTTTAGCTGGAAAGCAAGGCAAATAACCAGTTGACAAACATTTTTCCAATGGATAAAATAGACGAGGTCGACTTTCGATGAAGCTTTCAGTCGCGCGGGAGCTCAAGCTCCCGGGGAAAACCTCCGCCGCGGAGGTTACCGAGTGGTGGAACGATTTTGGCTATCTCGGCAGAGAGGTACGCTTTGCGGCGCCTGTGACGGTGCGCGCGGAGTATGCCTTCGACGGGAGCGGCTTTTCCGTCAGGGGCGGCGTGGTCACAGCCTTCCACAGCGTATGCGCGCGGTGCGGCAGGGAGTTCACGGAGCCCTTTGAAACGGAATTCGACGGGCGCTTCGAAAAGGAAGCGGACGAGGAGAGCGAAGCCTATCCCTTCGCGGGGGAGGAACTGGATCTCGGCAACCTCGTGCGCGACGCGATCCTTCTGAACATGGCCAATTATACGCTGTGCAAAGAGGATTGCCGCGGCCTGTGCCCGGTTTGCGGGTGCGACCTGAATACGGAACAGTGCTCCTGCGCGCGGGATTTGGACGAGGACGAAACAGTCAATCCATTTCTGCAGCTCAGGAACCTGTTGGAAGACGATAAGGAGGTGTGATCATGGCGGTCCCCAAGAAAAGAACATCCAAGGCGAAGAAGCATTCCCGCAGGAGCAGCGTGTGGAAGCTCGCTCTCCCGGGCATTGTCGAGTGCCCCCAGTGCCACGAGCCCAAGCTCGCCCACAGGGTTTGCAAGAGCTGCGGCTATTACGACGGCAAGCAGGTCGTAAAGACGGAAGACGAAAAGAAAAAGGCCTGATCGAACCTCTTGCGGCAACATGCGCATTTGGGCTTCCCCGATAAGGGAAGCCCTTTTGTGGTTTGCGAAAAGTACCCTTCTGTGTTACACTGAATCCCACAATCTTTTATAAAGGAATGATAAGTATGGTAAAAATCGCAATCGACGCTTTCGGCGGAGACAACGCCCCGCGCGCGGTCGTGGAGGGCGCAATCGAAGCGCTTCTCGATTATGACGACATTGAAATCATCCTTTGCGGCAAAGAGGACGCCATCCGTAAAGAGCTTGAAGGGAGCAAGTACGACGAGCGGCGCCTGAGCGTGCTCCACGCGCCCGAGGTGATCGACTGCCACGAGCAGCCTACCCTCGCCGTCAAGCGCAAGAAGGATTCCTCGCTCGTCAGGGCGCTGAAGCTTGTGGCGGACAAGGAGGCGGACTGCATCGTCTCCGCGGGCAGCACGGGCGCGCTCCTCACGGGGGCGACTCTCATCATTAGAAGGGTTAAGGGCGTCAAGCGCCCGGCGCTCGCACCGCTTCTGCCGACGAAGACCGGCGGCTGGGTCATGCTCATCGATTGCGGCGCGAACGTCGATTGCAAACCCTCGTACCTTCAGCAGTTCGGCGTCATGGCGGACGCGTACATGAAGCGCGTCATGGGTGTGGAAAAGCCCCGGATCGCCCTTTTGAACAACGGCGAGGAAGCCGAGAAGGGCAACGACCTCACCAAGGCCGCTTACAGGCTCCTCGCGGATGCGCCCATCCGTTTCGCGGGCAACTGTGAAGCCAGGGACATCCTCTCGGGCGAATACGACGCGCTCGTGTGCGACGGCTTTGTGGGTAACGTGGTGCTGAAACTCACCGAGGGTCTGAGCGAGGCTATTTTCTCCATGCTTAAAGCAGAGCTCAAGGCCGACGCGCGCTCCAAGCTCGGCGCGGCGCTCGCCATGCCCGCCTTCAAGCGCATGAAAAAGAGGATGGATTATAAAGAGGTCGGCGGCGCGCCGATGCTTGGCATTGACGGCTGCGTCGTCAAGGCCCACGGCAGCTCGGACGACAAGGCGTTCCGCTCGGCCATCATGCAGGCGCGCTCCTTTGCGAAAAGCGGAGCGAACGCGGCGCTTGCCGAGGCGATCGCAGCCCTCCCCGAGATGGAGGATTGACAGAAAGAAAAGCTGAGGCTAAACTGTTAGTATTCTGAAAGGCGGTGTTGAAATGGAATTTGAAAAAATCAGGGCTGTCATCGCAAAGCAACTCGATATCCCCGAAGAGAACATCACGATGGAATCCAAGCTCATCGAGGATCTCAAGGCGGATTCTCTGGATGTGGTCGAACTTATCATGGACCTCGAGCAGGAGTACAACGTCGAGATTCCGGATGACGATCTTCCGGGCATTCGCACGGTGGGCGATATCGTCAAGTTCATCTCGAAGTGACGAGATAGAGACGCCGGCGGGGCTGTCTGGAAATGCACGGATGCGCGGCGCGCTTCCCCTACAGACTGTTTATTCGCAATCATTGTTTGCAATATCGGTAGGGGCCGCCGCTGTTCTTCCGCTTGATGCGTTTTCGGGCAGCTCCTTTTGGCATAGGGAGGCAGAGTGGAATTCGAACGGAGAAAACGCCTTACCGCGCTCGAGGAGAAGCTGAATTACGCCTTTGGGGACTTGGCGCTTCTCGATACGGCCATGACCCACACCTCCTACGTCAAGGGGGACGGTCGCGCGCAGGCGCATAACGAAAGGCTCGAGTTTCTGGGCGACGCGGTGCTCGAGCTGTGCGTGAGCGAACGGCTTTATAAGCGCTTCGCGGATTTTGACGAGGGGGATATGACGAGGCTTCGCGCGCAGACGGTCTGCGAAGGCGCGCTCTACGAGGTCGCAAAGGGTCTCGACATCGGCGATACGCTCCTTCTGGGGCGCGGGGAAGATCACTCCGGCGGGCGGGACAAGCCTTCAATTTTATCGGATGCGCTTGAGGCGCTCATCGGCGCTTTGTACATCGACGGCGGCATGGAGAGTGCGCGGCGGTTTATCATGGGCTTTATCGACTCCAGCGTCGACGCGGCCCTCACGGGCGGCGCGCTCAAGGATTACAAGACCATGCTTCAGGAATATGTACAAAAGCGCCACATGGGCCCCATCGCCTACCGCCTCGCGGGGGCTATGGGACCCGATCACAGCAAGGTGTTCACCATGGAGGTCGCCATCGCGGGCATCCCCGCCGGCACGGGAGAGGGGCACACCAAGCAGGAGGCCGGCCAGCGGGCCGCGCGGGCCGCGCTCGCGGAATTTGGCCTGATAGACTGAACGGGAAGGTAGCGCTTCATTTGAGACTGACTAAGCTTGAAATGTACGGGTTCAAATCCTTTGCCCGTAAAACGGAGCTGCAGTTCGAGGATGGCATCACGGCCATCATCGGTCCGAACGGCAGCGGCAAAAGCAACATCGCGGACGCCGTGCGCTGGGTGCTGGGCGAGCAGAGCGCCAAAGCCCTGCGCGGCGGAAAGATGGAGGATATCATCTTTAACGGCACGGAGGCGAAGAAGGCCCTCGCGTACTGCGAGGTGTCGCTGACGTTCGACAACGCGGACGGCGAGCTTCTCACCGACTACGCCGAGGTCTGCATCACGCGGCGCATGTACCGCTCGGGCGAGAGCGAGTATTTTATCAACCGCGGGGCCTGCCGCAGAAAGGATATCGCCGAGCTTTTCCGCGACACGGGCGTGGGAAAGGAAGGCTATTCCATCATCGGCCAGGGCAAGGTCGAGGAGATCCTTTCAAACAAATCTGAGGACCGGCGCAACGCCTTCGAGGAGGCGGCGGGCGTCATGAAGTACCGCGTGCGCAAGGAGGAGGCCGAAAGGAAGCTCGAGAACACGCGCAACAACCTCGTGCGCCTCAACGATATCCTCGAGGAGCTCGGCCGTCAGGTCGAACCTCTGCGCGAGCAGAGCGAGGCCGCGCGCGAATACCTCAGGTTCCGGGACGAGCTTAAGGAAATCGAAATCAACGTATTTCTCTATCAATACGACAGGCTCAGCGAGAAAATCAAAACCCTGCTGGAGAGCATGGAGCAGTATTCCGGCGAGATCGCGCGTCTTGGCGCGCTGGACGCCGAGCTTGCGCGGGGCTGCACGCTTGAGGAGGAGCGCGAGCGCGCGCTCAACGTTTCCATCAGCGAGGTGCAGGCGAAGCTATTGTCGATGTCCACGGGCGTGGAGGCGCGCGCGGGCGAGTCGAAGGTGTTCCGCGAGAAGCTCGCCGGGCTGATCCGCGAGCGGGAGCGCGCCGAGGCTTCCCTCCAAGAGAACGCGGGGGCGCTCGAGAGCCTCAATGCGGAGCTTTCGGAGAAGACCAGGGCGCTCGAAGAAAAGCGCGCGGCATACGAAGCGGAGGATGCGCTGCTGCGCGAAGCGGGCGTTTCCCTCGAGGCGATGAGCGCTGAGATCGAGCGCAGCGACGCGGAGCTTGAAGCCAGCAAAAGCGAAATGATCGCCGCCCTCAACCGCCTGACGGACGCGAAAATCGTTATATCGCGCTTTGAAACCATGCGCGGCGCGCTCGAGAATCGCGTCGCCGCCATCGCAGAGGGCATCAAGGCCATTGAGGACAAAGCGGCGCGGCTCGAGCGGGAATACGCGGAGGCGTCCGCACAGGGCCTGAAGCTCAAGTCCGAGCGGGACGGGCTGGAAGCCGCGAAAAACGAGGCGATCTCCCACCTGAACGAAACCAACCAGAAGCTTCGCGAAACGCGCGAGGCCCTGCGCCGTGCCGAGCAGCAGGCGGAGGCCGATAAATCCCGCCTCAAGGTGCTCGAGGAAATGAAGCGCGCGCACGAAGGATATTACGCGAGTGTGCGGAACCTCCTTCGCGACGGCGAGCGGGACCCCTCGATCAGGCGCCGCATGGAGGGCGTCGTGGCGGAACTGCTGCGCGTGCCCTCGAAATATGAAACGGCAATCGAAATGGCGCTGGGCGCGTCCCTCCAGAATATCGTCACCAACACGGAGGAGGACGCCAAGGCCGTCATCGAATACCTGAGGAGCCGCGATTATGGCAGGGCGACGTTCCTGCCCATTTCCGCCATGCGGCCGAGGCTACTAGACGAGCGGGAGCGCGCGCTGTGCGCCGTCCCGGGCTTCATCGGCGTCGCGAGCGAGCTTGCGGGCTTTGAGGAAAAGTACCGCGGCGTTATGGAGAACCTTTTGGGCAGGACGGTCGTCGTCGACGACCTTAACGCCGGCATCGAAATCAATAAAAAGGCAAAATCCGCCTTCCGCATCGCGACCCTCAAGGGCGACATCATCAACCCCGGCGGCTCCATGACGGGCGGCAGCGTGCAGAAGCGCGAGTTTAGCCTCGTGGGGCGCGAGCGGGAAATCGAGGAGCTGAAAGAGCGCAGCCTCGCCCTCGCCGCCGAACAGGAGCGGCTGAACCGGGAATCGCTCTCCCTGGAGGTGGAGCTTGCCCGCGCGGACGAAGAGGTCGGCGCGCGCACGGAGGCGCTGCACGCCAAGGATGTGGAGTCGGCCGCGCATAACGAGAAGCTCGATATCATAAAACAGTATGGCAACGCGGCGCGGGACGAGCTTGACGAAGCCAACGCGGAGCTTTCCCGCGTCCGGGACGACATCGAGAACATCGACGAGCAATTTCGTAACGCGGAGCGAGACAGGAGCGAGCTCGAGCAGAGCGGCACCGCCTCGCAGGAAGACATCCGCGCGGCGCAGGAGAAGCTTTCGGCCCTGCGCCAGGAATACGCGAGGAGCGCCGCCGCGGTTTCGGACAGGCGCGTCGCGGCGGCCGCAGCGGGCAAAGAGCTCGCCGCCCTCGGCACGGAAACGGAACGCCTGCGCCGCGAGGGCGCGGCAAGGCGCGCCGCCATCGAGCAGGAGAGGCGCACGCTTGAGGAGTGCAAGGCGCAATTCGAGGCGAACGCGCGCGACATGGGCGCGATCGAGAGCAGCATCGAGTCGGAGCGGCGCGAGCTGGACGCCGTTACCGACCGCCTCCACGCCATGGAGGACGAGCGGGCGAAGCATTTGAAAGCGCTCGACGAGCTGCGCGCGCGGCGGGAAGCCTCCGCGGAGGAGTTGCAGGATATGCGCGATAAGTCCCACCACGCGGAGCTGAACGTGAACCGCGCGGAGATGGAACTCAAGAGCATGCAGGACAGGGTCTGGGAGGACTACGAGCTCACCTACGAGAACGCACAGCCCTACCGCAGGCAGATCGCCGTCACCGCGTCGCACGTGCGGGTCGACGAACTCAAAAAGGCCATCAAGGCGCTGGGCGACGTGAACGTCGCCTCCATCGAGGACTACAAGTCCGTCAAGGAGCGCTTCGATTCGCTCAGCGTGCAGTACGGGGACCTTACCGCGGCGGAAACGGATTTGCGCACGCTCATCGACGAGCTCGTCGCGACTATGGAAAACGAGTTCCGGCGGCAGTTCGTCCGCATTCAGGAGAACTTCGCCGGGACTTTCGCGGAGCTGTTCGGCGGCGGGAGCGCGGAACTCGTCCTCTCCGACAAGGACGATATCCTCAACTGCAGCATCGACATCATCGCGCAGCCGCCGGGAAAGAAGCTGCAGCTTCTCTCCCTCCTCTCGGGCGGGGAGCGGGCGCTGACCGCCATCGCGCTGCTTTTCGCGATATTGAAGCTCAAACCCACGGCGTTTTGCATCCTTGATGAAATCGAAACCTCGCTCGACGAGGTCAACGTCTCCACCGTGGGACAGTACGTCAAGAACTATTCAAAGGATACGCAGTTCATCCTCATCACGCACCGCAAGGGCAGCATGGAAGTCTGCAACGCGCTCTACGGCGTGGCGATGGAGGAAAAGGGCGTGTCGAAGGTCGTCAGCGCGCGCTTCGACGCGTAAGGAGGCAATTTGGACGAGAAAAAATCGTTGTTCGACAAGCTCAAAAGCACGCTGCGCAACACCGGCGGCGGCCTGCTCGCGAGCCTTTTTTTAGGGGAGGAACGCGTCAACGCCGCCTTCTTCGACGAGTTGGAGGAGGCGATGATCGTCGCCGACATGGGCGTGGACGTTTCCCTCGCGCTGGTTTCGGAGCTTCGCGAATCGCTCGATGAGAAGCGAATCCGCGACCGCTCGGGGGCGCGCGCGGAACTTATTGAAATGCTCGCTACCCGCATGAGGCCTGATACGCCGTTCCCCGCGGACGAGGGCAAGGCCGTGCTCCTTATCGTCGGCGTCAACGGCGTGGGCAAGACCACTTCCATCGGCAAGCTTGCCTACCATTACGCCGCCAGGGGCAGGAAGCCCATGATGGCCGCGGCGGATACCTTCCGCGCGGCGGCGGCGGAGCAGCTCACCGTTTGGGCCGAGAGAGCGAACGTCCCTATCGTCAGGCACGGAGAGGGCGCGGACCCCGCCGCGGTCGTGTTCGACGCGGCGGCCTCCTTCAAGGCGCGGGGCTGCGACATCCTCCTGTGCGATACCGCGGGCAGGCTGCACAATAAAAAGAACCTTATGAGCGAACTATCGAAAATACGGCGCGTGATCGAGCGCGAGCTTCCCGGCGTGCCCGTCGAGGCGCTGCTGGTGCTCGACGCCTCTACCGGGCAGAACGCCATCGCGCAGGCCCGCGCCTTCATGGAAACGACGGGACTTACGGGCGTCGTTTTAACCAAGCTGGACGGCACCGCCAAGGGCGGCATGGCCGTCGCCATCAAGGAAGAGCTAGGGCTCCCGGTGCGCTACGTGGGCGTTGGCGAGG
>DATMYG010000051.1:0-2611 GCA_035561055.1 Clostridia bacterium
ACCGTGAAGCCTACGGCGAAACCGACCGCGACACCGGTTTCCGGCAAAGCGCTCTTTGGCGATTTCAGCGCGAAAGACGTGAAGGGCAACACGGTCACGAACTCCGTCTTCTCGAAGGCCGACGTGACCATGGTCAACATCTGGGCCTCGTTCTGCGGGCCGTGCGCGGAAGAAATGCCGGACCTGGCGGCGCTTAACAGCGAGTATAAGGGCCAGGGCTTCCAGGTGGTGGGCATCATCCTCGACGCCGCGGACAAGAACGGCAACGTGGATAACGCCGCCCTCGCGGATGCGAAGGACGTCATCTCCAGCACCGGCGCGAACTACACGCACATCATCCCCTCTGCGGCGATGTTCGGCGCGTATCTCAACAAGGTTTCGTCCGTACCCACGACGGTGTTCGTAAATAGCAAGGGCGAGATCATCGGCTCCGCCTACGTCGGCGCGAAGAGCAAGACGCAGTGGGCGAAGATCATCGAGGACAAGCTGGGCTGATGAAACCCGGCCATCAAAAAAGCGGCGCAGCCGCTTTTTTGAGACTTTCCGCCGAAGCCGGAATGAGGTCAGGGGGCGAAAACCCGTTGGCCATCCCCGGAATTTTTGAAAGGAAGGGACCGGTCGATTTAGAGAACAACCGGCCCGGATGGAACAGGGGGGAATATAGAATGAACGGGGATTTCGCCGTGGCGGTGCACGCGCTCGTGTTCCTCTACCACAGGCAGGAGACGCTCGCGAGCGACGTGCTCGCGTGGAACATCTGCACGAATCCCGTGCGGGTGCGCAAGGTCATGGCCAAGCTCAGGAAGGCCGGGCTCGCCGAGGCGCGCGAGGGCAAGTTCGACGGGGGATACAGGGCTCTGCCGGACGGCGGGGATATCCGCCTCTGTGCGGTGCTCAAAGCGCTGGACGAGCGCTGCATCGCGCCGAACTGGAAACCGGGCGGGGAGGAGGCGGACTGCCTCATTTCCTCCGGCATGGCCACAGCGCTCGATGAAATTTACGACCGGCTCAACGAGTGCTGCGTCGAAAGGCTTGCGGACATTACCGTGGCGGACGTGTCGCGCCGGATCTTCGCAGGCGGCCCCGGCGGTCTGAAACGGCCCGGCTGAGCGATCCTGCAAACATTGCATCGCTTCCAAAAAGATTTAGCTCCGAAGATACTTGATTCGGGGCTGAATTTGTTATAATCTTTATGAATTGATGGAATATGTCGTATCATGGCGGATTATTTTTTATTCGTACTCATTTTGATTGGAGATATGGTTCTATGAATGTATTGCAGCAGCGCATCCGGGACGAGGGCAGGGTGCTCCCGGGCAACATCATTAAGGTGGACGGATTCCTCAACCACCGCGTGGACATGAAGCTCATGCGGAATATGGCCAAAGAATTCGGCCGCCTTTTTGATTTAACGGGGCTGACCGCGGTGCTGACGGTGGAGGCCTCCGGCATCGCGCTCGCGTCCATCTGTGCGGAGGAGTTCGGCGTGCCGATGATTTTCGCCAAAAAGGCCAAGAGCGACAACATCGAGGGCGGCCTGTACCACAGCGACATCTATTCGTAC
Organism: Clostridia bacterium; assembly: GCA_035561055.1. GTDB lineage: Bacteria > Bacillota > Clostridia > Christensenellales > CAG-138 > Phil1. The sequence continues at coordinate 1,565 of DATMYG010000051.1, forward strand.
ACGTATAAGAAAAAGGTCACGCTCATTATGAGCCGCCAGTGGCTGGGCGCGTCGGACAAGGTGCTCATCGTGGATGACTTCCTTGCCAACGGCGAGGCGCTGCGCGGCCTTGTGGATATCATCGATCAGGCGGGCGCGCAACTGATCGGCATTGGTGTCGCCATCGAAAAGGGCTTCCAGCCCGGCGGGGCGCGCCTGCGCGAGAACGGGGCGAATCTGAAGTCCCTCGTCATTATCGACCGCGCGGATGAGAATGGCTTCGTCTTCCGGGAGGAAGAGTAAGGGTATGGAACGGGTCGTCGTCCTCGACTTTGGGGGCCAGTACAACCAGCTCATCGCGCGCCGCGTGCGCGAGGCGGGCGTTTACAGCGAGCTTTTGCCGCATACCGCGTCGATTGAAAGGATCAGGGGAGAGGCGCTTTCGGGCGTCATCCTTACGGGCGGGCCGGACAGCGTGTACGCAGAAAACGCCAAATCGTGCGACGAGGCGGTATTCTCCCTGGGCGTACCCGTCTTGGGCATCTGCTACGGCATGCAGTACATCGCCAAGGTCATGGGCGGAAAGATCGAGGCCGCGGACGTGCGCGAGTACGGCCGTACCGCAATCCGCATGGAGAAGCACCCGCTGCTAGACGGGCTCGATTCCGGCATCGTCTGGATGAACCACAACGATTCGGTCTCAGCCTGCCCGCCGGGCTTTGCCTCCATCGCCTCGACGGACGCCTGCCCGGTCGCCGCGTTCGCGGACGACCGGAGGAAGCTCTACGGCATCCAGTTTCACGCGGAGGTTGCGCACACGCCCAAGGGCAATCTGATTTTCTCGAATTTCCTCAAAAACATCTGCGGCTTACAGTGCGATTATACCCCGGCGGGCCTCGCGGATTCGCTGATTGCCGACGTCCGCGCCAAGATCGGTTCCGACCGCGTGCTTGGCGCGCTTTCGGGCGGCGTGGACTCCTCCGTGGCCTCGGTGCTCGTGCACCGCGCCGTAGGGGACAGACTCACCTGCATCTTCGTCGACCACGGCCTCTTGCGGCATGGCGAGGC
>DATMYG010000052.1:0-2877 GCA_035561055.1 Clostridia bacterium
GCGCAGGTGGGAAGCGGCGATCGCAGCGAGCGCATCCGCACCTACAACTTCCCGCAGGGCCGCGTGACCGACCACCGCGCGGGCGTCACGCTCTATAAGCTGGAGGCCTTTATGGACGGGGATATGGATGAAATTATCGATGCGCTGATCCTCAAGGAGCAGGCGGAGAAGCTCGCGGGCGGAGAAACTTAATTCCGGCGTCATCCGTTCTGTAGGGGCGGATAGCATCCGCCCGTAACACCGGGGATGATTCATCATTCGCAATAAAACCGGAGGCACATGACCCAATACGCCAACGCCACAACCCAAAAAGAAAACGGCACCGTCCTGGGCGGCAAATTGATCCGCGAGGGCGGGCTCGTGGCGTTCCCGACGGAAACGGTGTACGGCCTGGGCGCGAACGGGCTCGACGGCGAGGCGGTCGCGCGCATCTTCGAGGCGAAGGGACGCCCTTCCGACAACCCGCTGATCCTCCACGTCGCCAAAAAGAACGACGTGAAAAAACTCTGGACGCGCATCCCCGAGAGCGCGCGGGTGCTGATGGACACCTTCTGGCCGGGGCCGCTGACGCTTGTGTTCAATAAAAGCTCCCTCGTGCCGGACGAGGTCACTGCGGGCCTTCCGACCGTTGCGGTCAGGATGCCGGACAATAAGACCGCGCTCGCGCTTATCCGCGAGGCGGGCGTGCCCATCGCCGCGCCCAGCGCCAACGCCTCGGGAAGGCCCAGCCCCACGACCGCGCAGCATGTGCGCGACGACCTCGAGGGCAAAATCGACCTCATCATCGACGGCGGACCCTGCCGTTACGGTCTAGAGTCCACGGTGCTTTCGCTCGCGGGCGAGCCGACGATCCTTCGGCCCGGCGCAATCACCAAGGAAATGCTCGAGGCGGCGTGGGGCGCGGTAAAGCTTGCGCCGAGCGTCCTCTCCCCGCTCAGGGAAGGTGAAACCGCGGCATCCCCCGGCATGAAATACCGCCATTACGCGCCGGAGTGCGAGGTGCTCGTCGCGACGGGAGACGCGCGCGCGGCCTCTTCCAAAATTTGCCGGGAGTACGATAAACGCACCAATTCCGGAGAAAATGCGATCATTTTCGCAACCGCGCAAACTCAACCCTTTTACCGGGACCGCCGCTGTGTTATAATAGGCGATAGGGCCGACCCCGCGACGCTGTGCGCAAACCTTTTCGCGAGGCTGCGCCAGTATTCAAGCGAGGCAGACGTTGTGCTCGCGGAGGCATTGCCGCAGGACGGCATGGGCCTTGCGTACATGAACCGGCTGCTGCGGGCGGCGGGATTCCGCACGCTGGAGTAAAGGAGGACGGGTATGAAAATCGCCATAGGCTCAGACCACGGCGGCTTCGCGCTCAAAAAGGAGCTCGCGTCTTTCCTTGCGTCCCTCGGGTACGAGGTGACGGATTTCGGCTGTGCGGACGAGAAGAGCGTGGATTATCCGGACATCGCCGTCCCTGTGGCGGAGGCGGTCGTGCGCGGCGAGTACGCGCGCGGCATCCTCATCTGCGGCACGGGCGTGGGCATTTCCATCAGCGCGAACAAGGTGCGCGGCGCGCGCTGCGCGCATTGCTCCGAGGAGACCACGGCGCGCCTGTCGCGCGCGCACAACGACGCGAACCTGCTGGCGCTCGGCGGGCGCATCATCGGGGTGGAACTTGCGAAATCCATCGCAGAAACGTTCCTGGCGACCAGCTTTTCCGGCGACGACAGGCACGTCAAGCGGATCAACAAAATAGGCGGATATGAGGCGTAAGCCTCTTTATTTTTGCAAAAAACTTGAAACGGCGAAAGGAGTACTTTTTCAATGGGCACTGTCAACGTCATCGACCACCCCCTCGTACAGCACAAGCTGACCTTCCTTCGGGACAAGAACACCGGTTCGAAGGAGTTCCGCGAGCTGGTCGAGGAGCTTGCCACGCTCCTGACCTATGAGGCCACGCGCGACCTCCCGCTTGCCCAAACGCAGGTGGAGACCCCGATCGGCCTGGCAACCACAAAGGTCCTCGCGGGCAAAAAGCTGGGCATCGTCCCGATTCTCCGGGCGGGCCTGGGCATGGTGGACGGCATGCTCAACCTGATCCCCGCCGCGAAGGTCGGCCACATCGGCCTGTACCGCGACCCGGAGACGCTCTGCCCCGTGGACTATTACTGCAAGCTCCCGCCCGACGTGCAAGATCGGGATATCATCATCGTAGACCCCATGCTCGCGACGGGCGGCTCCGCGGTGGAGGCCATCACCATCGTCAAGCGCGCGGGCTGCAAGAGCATCCGGCTCGTCAACCTCATCGCGGCGCCCGAGGGCATCGCCGCCGTGCAGAAGGCGCATCCGGACGTAGACATCTTCGTCGCCGCGGTGGACGAGCGCCTCAATTCCCACGGCTACATCGTACCCGGCCTCGGCGACGCAGGGGACAGGCTGTTCGGGACGAAATAAAATCAGCTAATAACTAATAGTGAAGAACCATCCGAATTCAAGCGGCCTTCGTTTTAAGCGCGAAGGCCGTTTTCGTTCGTTGTAGGGGCGGATATCATCCGCCCGCCAAAAATCCCATTCGACAATAAGGCGGATATTTCCCGGGAAAAGGCCGGGGACGCGGCGCGGCGGGCGCGGGCTTCGCTTTATTAACAAAGACGCGCCAGGCGGATGTTTTGCTATGCCTTCAATGAAGTCCCGCGTGATATAATGAAGCGATTCATAAAAAAAGGCGGTGCTTATGCTCAAACTCAAGAACCTGTTCGCGAATTTCGACCTCGCCAAGGAGGCGCTCTCCCATTGGGAGCACGACGCGCAAGGGCTCGACGACATGCTCGGCCGCTTTCGCATTTCCTCCAACGCGATCTATCCCTTCCGGCAAAACGGGGA
>DATMYG010000053.1:0-4673 GCA_035561055.1 Clostridia bacterium
CCGGGGAAAGGATCACCTACACGGTCGCAAGCCCAGACATGTGGCAGAAACGCGGCACGCCGGATTTGGCGAACAGCTCCGCGATGCTCTCCCCCTCGAAGCCCCCTTCGGATACGAGCCGCGCGCCGCGTTTCTGCCACATGTCTGGGCTTGCGACCGTGTAGGTGATCCTTTCCCCGGCGGAGAGGGCGACGACGCGCGAAGCCACCTCGTCCGCGCGCAGGCAGCGCGCGTACAGCTCGCGGTAAGTATATACGCGCCCGTCGCCGTCCACGGCATGCCAGAGAACGCAGCAGGGGTCGTTGTAGCCCCAGTCCATCGAGCGGAAACGCTTCCACCACGCGGGGATGTCGAACGGGGAAACGACGTGCCGCTGCCTCGAAAACTCGCGGAAATACTGCCCCGCGTGTACATCCCAGTCCCCGTCGAGGTAAGCGCGGCGCAGGTCCTCCGGCAGGCTCTCGAGCGCGCGGACATAGTCCGGGTCGGCGGCGAGAAGCACCTTGTTGTCCCACACGCGCGCGGGGATGAAAAGGTAGTCCTTGGGCCGCTCGCCGTTCTCGTACCGCCTGTCGATGAACAGGCGCTTCACCCAGCCGTGGCCCACGTTGCCGGGGTTGCAGGTGTAATACATGCGCGGGCGGAAAGCGGGCTTCACGGTGCGGTTGCACGTTGTAAGAAAGCGCATCTGCTCCTCCGTGAAGTGCGTGGCCTCCTCGAGGCCGATGACGTCGTACTCCTGTCCCTGGTATTGGTAGACGTCGTTGGCGCCGTCGCAGTACCCCAAGCGGAGCCGCGCGCCGTTGGGGAAACGGAACACGCGCTCCGCCGCGTTGTAGCCAGCGACGCCTGCAAGCTCGCGCAGCAGCGGGATCAGGTGGTTTTCGCGCAGTTCCGGCAGGGTACGCCGAAGCAGCAGCGCGTTGAGCCCGGGCGTTGACAGGGCGAGAAGCACGAGCTTCCTTCGCATGGCCCAGCTTTTGCCGCCGCCGCGCGCGCCGCCGTAGGCCGTGTGCCGCGCGTTCGACGCGAAGAATTCCGCCTGCCGCGGGTTGGGCGCGCCGCCGAGAAGCAACGTGCGCTCCATGTTAGAATACTCCGTAGAGCCGCACGGAAAGGTCGCGCACGAGCCTCTTCCTGTGCCGCGCGACGGTCGTTTTGTCGCAGGCGAGCTTCGATGCGATCTCCTGGTCGCTCATGCCGCGCGCGTAGCGCATATCGAGGGCGGGGTAATAGGGGTCGTCCTTAACGCACTCCATGGCGACGGTCATCTTCCTGATTTCGCGCTCGTCCGCCGCGAGGCGGGAGCGCAGCCACGCCATCTGCGCCGCGTGCACCTCCTCGGGATCGAGACGCATGCCGGGGCGGAGCATGCGCACGATCGAGGAGGAATGTTCCCTGAGCGCCTCCACGCCGAGGTTCTCAAGCTCCGCAAGTTCCTCTTTCGCGTCCTCGATGCGGGCGCGGATAAGCTTCATTTGGTAGAGGCGGCGCTCCGTCGCGGCGTAGGCCGCGCTCTGCGCCTCCTCCCGGGTGACGACGGGGCTTGCGCGATCCCGCGCCCGGCGCGCTTCGGGCAGCACCATCATATTTTCGATGTTGTAGTCCTTTCTTTTCATTCGTGTTCCTCCCAAATTATCGAACATATGTTCGCTTTGATAAACGCATTATATCCCCACGGTATGCGCGCGGCAACGGCCAAAAAAGCAAAGAGTCCCGTTTCGGGGACTCAAAAACGAATTCTGCATTTTGGAGGGCGTGTAAATCCTAAATCACTACGCTAATCTAAACCGTATTTTATTTTCAACCCCGTGAGGGAGCCGTCCTGCTCCATGTCCGCAAGCATCACGTCCGCGACGGAGGCGATGGCGCTCTGCTCCGCAAGGCAGGCGAAGGCGTATTCGACGGCGCCCGCGGCGACGGGGCTTATGCCGAAAGCGTACGAGTCGGCGTACTTTTCCGCCAGCAGGGAAGAGAAGGCGACGGCGTCCACCTCGCCGCTCTCGAGGGCTTTGAACAGATCCTCGTAGGACGCGTAGGAAACGATGTTGCGCGTCGACGTCCCATCCTCATCCACGGTTGAAAGCCCGTCGTCCGGATGCGCGTCGACATAGGCCGTCAGCGCGTTGTACACGGCGCCCGAGGGCACGTACAGGCTCGTGCTGCTGGCGTTTTGGATACAGCCGAGCGTTATGTATTTGATGGGCGTGTTCTCCTCTCCCGGCCGCGTGAGGAACACGATCTCGTCCGTATAGTACGCGCGCGAATAGGCGTACTCCGCGTTCGCGCCGCGCGGCATCAGGCAGACGGCCACGTCGATGGTGCCGTCGGTCAGCTTGGCGGCGACGTCCATGGCGCTGACCTCGACCAGCTCCGTCGGCGTGGTGCCGCTCCACGCGGGATCGGCGCTCATGATCTTCTCTGCGAGCAGTTTGGCCAGCTCGACCTCGAGGCCTTCGCCTTCCTGCCCCATTTTGGGCACGTCCGTGCGCACGCCCACGCGCAGCACGCCGTGGTCCCACACGGTCGCGATCTCGGCGCTGCTCATCAAAACGGGCTCCGCGCGAAGAGAGCGAAGGATGACGATGAGCGCGACGACGGCGGCGATGCCCGCGAGCACGCGCCGCGGCACCTTGCCTTCTTCGCCGCGCAGCGTAAAGAGCGCGCGGCCGCGCTTGATTTTTTCCTTCGGGCGGCGGTAGCCCTTGAACGAGCGGACCTTCATCTGTAAAAATAAACCTTCGTTTCAGCAAAGCACAATACGGCGCTGGCATTGTATTGTTAACCCCAATTATACCCGCGGCCGCGCGCGTTGACAAGGCGCGCCGGATTGGGATATACTGTATAGTCACAAACAAAGTGTGAACAATCAAGGAGAGACGTATGCGAAACCTGACCAGCGACGAACTGCGATCCCTTTATTTGAAGTTTTTTGCCGAGCGCGGACACGCGATCATCCCCTCGGCGTCGCTCATACCGGAAAACGACCCGACGGTGCTCTTCACGACCGCCGGCATGCATCCGCTCGTGCCCTACCTGATGGGGGAGAAGCACCCCGCGGGCAAGCGCCTCGTGGACGTACAGAAGTGCGTGCGCACCGGCGATATCGACGAGGTCGGGGACGCTTCGCACTGCACCTTCTTCGAGATGCTGGGCAACTGGTCGCTGGGGGATTACTTCAAGCGCGAGTCCATCGCCTGGAGCTGGGAGTTTCTTACGGACGAGCAATGGCTGGGCATCTCTAAGGATAAGCTCTATTTTACCTGCTTTGCGGGCGACGGGGACGCCCCGCGCGACCATGTGGCGCGCGATCGCTGGATCGAGATGGGCGCGGACCCCTCGCACATCTTCTTCCTCGAGAAGAAGTACAACTGGTGGGGACCCGCCGGCATGACCGGGCCCTGCGGCCCGGATACGGAAATCTTCTACGATACGGGCAAGCCCGCGTGCTGCCCGGAGTGCGACCCCGCGTGCTCCTGCGGCAAGTACCTTGAAATCTGGAACAACGTGTTCATGGAATACAACAAGCTGGGCGAGGGCAGGTTCGAGCCCCTCTCCCAGAAGAACGTCGACACCGGCATGGGGCTCGACCGCACCATCGCGACCCTGCAGGGAGCGGAGAGCGTATTCGATACCGACGCCTTCACGCCCGTCGTCGCGAAGATCGCGGAGCTTTCGGGCAAACACTATAAGGACAACGCGGAAACGGTCAAGGCCTTCCGCATCGTCGCGGACCATGTGCGCTGCGCGACCTTCATCCTCGGCGACCCGCGCGGCGTGACCCCCTCGAACATCGACCAGGGCTATATCCTCAGAAGGCTTATCCGCCGCGCCATCCGCTATGCCATGCAGCTCGACATGCCGCAAGATAGCCTCAGGGCTGTCGCCGAAGCCGTTATCGCGCGCTACGGCAAGGTCTACCCCGAGCTTGAGCAGAACCGGAGTAAAATCACCGAGGAGCTTTCCCGCGAGGAGGCCCGCTTCCAGCGCACGCTCAAAAACGGCATGAAGGAGTTCGAGCACGTCAGGGAGAGCCTCTCCGGCAGCGTGATCGACGGCGTGACCGCTGTCCACCTCTACGATACCTACGGCTTCCCCATCGAGTTCACCGAGGAGATGGCAAAGGAAAACGGGCTTTCTGTCGACGTGAAAGGCTTTGAGGAGGCGTTCGCCGAGCACCAAAGGAAATCGCAGGCCGGCGCGGAGCAGCGTTTCAAGGGAGGCCTCGCCGACACGGGCGAGGCGACCGCAAGGCTTCACACCGCGACGCACCTGTTGCAGGCGGCCCTTCGCAAGGTCCTTGGCGAGGGCGTCCACCAGAAGGGCAGCAACATCACGGCGGAAAGGCTGCGCTTCGACTTCAGCTTCGAGCGCAAGATGACCGAAGAGGAGCTCGCCGAGGTCGAGCGCCTCGTCAACGAGGCCATCGCCGCGGATGCGGAGATCACCTGCGTAGAGATGAGCGTGGACGAAGCCCGCGTAGAGGGCGCAATGGGCCTGTTCGGCGATAAGTACGGCGAGCGTGTCAAGGTCTATACCATGGGTAAGTTCTCCAAGGAAATCTGCGGCGGCCCGCACGCTTCCCATACGGGTGAGCTGGGCGCGTTTAAAATCAAAAAGGAGGAGGCCTCCAGCGCGGGCGTGCGCAGGATCAAGGCCGTGCTCGAGTAAAA
>DATMYG010000054.1:0-16300 GCA_035561055.1 Clostridia bacterium
ATCTCCAGCCGTTCGACGCGGACGCGTATGCCGGCGCACTTTTATAAAAATATGAGAAAGATTCAAGGAGGCACCCCATGTACAAGGCGATCGTCGTCACCGTAAGCGACAGTATGTATCTCGGCAAACTCTCCGACGAAAGCGGTCAGCGCATCATGGACATCCTCGAGGCGCACGGCTACGAGGTGGGAGAGATGCTCACAGCGCCCGACGAGACGGCCCTCATTCAGGCGGCGCTCATCGAAGCCGCGGATAAGATGGGCGCGGCGCTGGTCGTCACGACCGGCGGCACGAACTTCTCGCCGCGCGACGTGACGCCCGAAGCGACGCTGGCCGTAGTCCACAAGCTTACGCCGGGCATAGCGGAAGCCATGCGCGCGGCGGCCGTCAAACTTTCCTTGGAGGGGATGACTTCGCGCGCCGTCGCGGGGATTCGCGGCAGGACGCTTATCATCAACGTCCCCGGCAATCCTGAGGCGGCCGCCAACAGCCTGAGCGCCGTCATAGAGGGCATCGCGCAGGGCGTAAAAAGGCTTCGCGAGGACAGCGCGCATTCCATAGGCAAATAAAAACCGCTTGACAAACGCGCTTTCGGGCATATAATACTATGAGTGTAAAGTATTTTACCTTTACACCGGAGCGCGAAATGGACAGACGAACCCGAACCGGGCTTTTGCTCGACTGTTACGGCGCGCTGCTCACGAATAAGCAGCGCGCGTTTATGTCGCAACGCTTTGAGGAGGACCTTTCTCTCGCGGAAATCGCCGAAAAGCAAGGCGTTTCACGCCAGGCCGTGCGGGACGCGCTTATGCGCGGCGAAGCCCAGCTTGAGGAATATGAGGATAAGCTCGGCTACATGGAACGGGATATCGCTCTTGCGCGCATGGCGCGCGAGCTCATGGAAATAACGGCGGACGCGGCGGTGCGCGAGGAACTCGCGCGACTGCTCGAAAGGATAGAGGGCGATGGCGTTTGACAGCCTCTCGCAGAAACTGCAAAACGTATTTAAAAAGCTCACCGGCCGGGGGAAGCTCTCCGAAAAGGACGTGCGCGAGGCGATGCGCGAGGTAAAGCTCGCTCTTCTTGAGGCGGACGTCAGCTTCTCCGTGGTCCGGGATTTCATCAACGGCGTCACCGCGCGCGCCGTGGGCGCGGAAGTGTTAGAGAGCCTCACGCCCGGCCAGCAGGTCGTCAAGATCGTCAACGAAGAATTGACCGCGCTCATGGGCGGCGCGAACGCCAAGCTCGAGTTCGGCCCTGCCGTACCCTCGGTCATCTTGCTCGCGGGGCTGCAGGGCGCGGGCAAAACCACCATGGCGGGCAAGCTCGCGGGATACCTCAAAAAACAGTACGGCAAATCGCCCGTGCTCGTCGCGTGCGACATCTACCGCCCCGCGGCGATCGAGCAATTGAAGATTGTGGGCGAGCGGGTCGGCGTGCCGGTTTTCGAGCGCGGACAGCAAAACCCGGTAGAAACCGCCAAGCTTGCTATCGAGCACGCGCGGCGGAGTTTGTGTGACCTCGTCATCCTCGACACGGCGGGCAGATTGCATATCGACGAAGGCATGATGGACGAGATCGCAAGGATACGGGACGCGGTGCGCCCGGCGGAAATCTTGCTCACCATCGATGCCATGACGGGGCAGGACGCCGTCAACGTCGCCAAGACCTTCAACGAAAAGCTCGGCCTTACGGGCGTGATCGTCACCAAGCTCGACGGCGACACACGCGGCGGCGCGGCGCTTTCGGTCAAGGCCGTAACGGGCAAGCCCATTAAGTTCAGCGGCACGGGCGAGAAGCTCACGGACATAGAGCCTTTCCATCCGGACCGCATGGCCTCGCGCATCCTCGGCATGGGGGACGTTTTGACCCTCATCGAGAAGGCGCAGACCGCCTTCGACGAGAAAAAGGCCATGGAGCTCGAGTCGAAGCTCAGGAGCGACGACTTCACCCTCGAGGATTACCTCGACCAGATGGAGCAGATGAAGGACATGGGTTCCATGCAGGATATCCTCAGCATGCTGCCGGGCGTGGACGCCTCGAAGCTCGGTTCCATGCAAATCGACGAAAAGCAGTTCGCGCGCGCGCAGGCTATCATCCGCTCGATGACCCCGCAGGAGCGGCGGCGTCCCGATATCCTCAACGCCGGGAGAAGGAAGCGCATCGCGCGCGGCAGCGGCACCAGCATACAGGAGGTCAACCGCCTCCTGAACCAGTACGAGGCCGGGCGCAAGATGATGAAGCAGTTCGCCGGCGCGGGCAAAAAGGGCTTCAAAAAGGGCCGCCGGGGTTTCCCGTTCGGCGGATAAGGAGAACGACAGCGGTTTCAACCGTTTTCGGATAATAAGATCGTTTCAGGAGGAAAACCAGTATGGTCAAGATCAGACTTCGCAGGATGGGCGCCAAGAAGGCCCCGTTCTACCGCATTATCGTTGCGGATTCCCGCGCGCCGCGCGACGGCGCGTTCATCGAGGAGCTCGGGTACTACAATCCCCTCGTCGACCCCGCCGAGATCAAGGTGGACGGCGAGAGGGCGCAGTACTGGCTCAAGAACGGCGCCCAGCCCACCGACACCGTGCGCGGCCTGCTCAAGAAGAGCGGCGCGCTGCAGTGACGGCGTAGCGTCGGCGAGGCAGACCATGGGAGAGCTGGTTAAATTCATTGCGATGAATCTCGTGGACAAGCCCGAGGAGGTCAAGGTCGAGGAAAAGCAGGGCGACAAGGCCACGATCATCGAGCTGACCGTCGCGCCCGAGGATATGGGCAAGGTGATCGGCAAACAGGGGCGCATCGCCAAGGCCATCCGCACGGTGGTGAAGGCCGCGTCCATCAAGGAAAACAAGAAGTACATCGTCGAGATCGTGTGAGGATGAGCGGCAAGGCACACTATCTGCGCGTCGGACAAATCGTCCGGCCGCACGGCATACGGGGCGCGGTGAAGCTCGTTCCCCTTACGGACGATCCCGCCCGCTTCCATGCGCTTAAGGACGCGTTTCTCGAAAGAAAGGGCGAATACGTTCCCATCACCGTGTCCGACGTCGGCGTGCGGGAGGGGAGCGTGACCGCTTCGCTCTCGTGCGCTGCGACGCACGAGGAGGCGGAAAAGCTGCGCGGGCTTTACGTGTGCGTCGACCGAGCGCACGCGGTGAAGCTGCCCGAAGGCTCGTATTACATCTGCGACCTGATCGGGTGCGAGGTGAGCGACGACGCGGGCAGGCCGCTCGGCATCCTTACCGACGTGCTCCAGACCGGCGCGAACGACGTGTACATCATCGAGGGCGAGCGCAAGCTCATGGTTCCGGCGCTTAAAAAGCTCCTTCGCACAGTGGACACCGAGGCGGGGCGCATCGTGCTGGACCAAGCCGTGCTCGAGGAGGTCGGCCTTTTTGAGGATTGACATACTCACGCTTTTTCCGGACATGTTCGACGGCGTGCTCTCGGCGAGCATGCTCGGCCGCGCGCGGGAAAACGGGTTGATCGACTTCCATGTGCACGACATCCGAGCGTATTCGGAAAACAAGCACCATAACGCGGACGACTACCCCTTCGGCGGCGGCGCGGGCATGGTCATGATGGCGCAGCCCGTGTATTCCTGCCTCGACGCGGTCGACCCGGAGCACGAGGCGTTTCGCGTTACGCTCTCCCCGCGCGGGGGAACGCTCACCCAGAAGCTTGCCCGAGCCCTTTCTGAAAAACCGCGCCTGCTGCTGCTGTGCGGGCATTACGAGGGCATCGACGAGCGCGTGGCAGCGGCGATGGATAGGGAAATCTCTATCGGGGATTACGTCCTTACGGGTGGGGAGCTGCCCGCCATGGTGCTTGCGGACTGCGTTTCGCGCTTCGTGCCGGGCGTGCTCGGCAGCGAGGCTTCCGCGGCGGACGAATCGTTTTCCGAGGGCCTGCTCGAATACCCGCAGTACACGCGGCCCGCGAACTTTCGCGGCATGGACGTGCCGGAGGTACTGTTAAACGGCAACCACGCGCTGATCGCACGCTTCCGGCGGGACGAAGCTATCAAGCTTACTTATGCGCGAAGGCCGGAATTACTCGAGGGGATCGCGCTCGACAAAAAGGACAAAGAGCTCCTCGAGAGGCTGAAAAACCAGACGAATCAAGGAAAATAACATATTGCAATGCAAAAACCGCCGTGGTATAATGGCGGTCGTGACAGCGGGCGGTCCAATGTGGGCAGATGGCTCATAAGAACGTCTGTGAGGAAGGAGAATACAATGGCAGACATCATCAGGGAACTCGAAAAGGAACAGATCCGCACGGACCTGCCCAGGCTTGAGATTGGCGACACCGTCCGCGTGTACGTAAAGGTCACCGAGGGCAGCCGCGAAAGGCTCCAGAACTTCGAGGGCATCGTCCTCAAGATTCAGGGCGGCGGCATCCGCAAGTCCTTTACCGTGCGCCGCATTTCCTACGGCGTGGGCGTGGAGAGGACCTTCCCGTACAACAGCCCCCGCATCGGCCGCATCGAGGTCGTGCGCCACGGGCGCGTGCGCAGGGCGAAGCTCTTCTATCTGCGCAACCGTTCCGGCAAGGCGGCCAAGATCGTCGAGCGCATAGACGAGAAATAAGCAAAGCGATGATGAAGCCCCCGCGGCTACGGCCTCCGGGGGCTTTGCTTCAAATTAGGGGGAACCGATGCAGATTCAATGGTACCCGGGCCATATGGCAAAAGCGCGGCGCATGCTCGAGGAAAACCTCGCGCTCATCGACGTCGTGGTGGAGCTTGCCGACGCGCGCGCGCCGCGCGCCACGCGCAACCCCGATTTCGACGCGCTCTTTTCCGCAAAAAAAAGGGTGATCCTGCTCAACAAAAGCGACCTCGCCTCGCCCGAGCGAACGAAGGCCTGGATCGAGCATTACCGAAAGCAGGGCGTCGCCGCGCTGGATTTCGTGGCGACGAATTCCCAAAAGCGCAAGGCGGCGCTTTCCGCCATCGAGGCCGCGGCGGCCGAAAAGGTCGAAAAGCTTCGCGCTAAGGGCGTCATGAAGACCGTGCGCGCGATGGTGGTGGGCATCCCGAACGTGGGAAAGTCCACCTTCATCAACCGCATCGCGGGCGAGAACCGCGCCAGGGTCGGGGACAAGCCCGGCGTCACCAAGGGCAAGCAGTGGGTCAAGATCGGCCCCTACCTTGAATTGATGGACACCCCCGGCCTTCTCTGGCCGAAGCTTGAGGACCCGCTCCTCGCCAAACACCTCGCCTACATCGGCTCCATCAACGACGACATCATGGATGTGGAGCAGCTCGCGGGAGAACTGCTCGTTGAGCTCAGCGCGCTCTGTCCGAAGGAACTTTCCGCGCGCTACGCGGCCATAAGGCCCGGCATGGCGCCGCAGGAACTATTGGAGGCCGTGTGCGTCAGCAGGGGCTTCCGCCTTTCCGGCAACCAGCTCGATACCGAGCGCGCGGCGCGCGTTTCGCTCGACGAGTACCGCGCGGGCAAAATCGCCCGGGCGACGCTCGAAGTCCCGGAGGACGCTTGAATGGCGCGCCTGAATGAACAGGCGAGGCTTTACGCTTTTACCGAGACCGAGCGCGGCTTCTGGGCGCGCGGCGCGCTGCCCGCGGGCATGGACGAGGTGGGCCGGGGTCCCCTCGCGGGGCCCGTGGTCGCGGCCTGCGTCGTGCTGCCGCCGGAACCCTTAATCGGATATGTCAACGATTCAAAAAAGCTTACGGCCTTGCGGCGGGAACAGCTCGCTCCGATCATCAAGGACACCGCCCTCGCTTACGGCTTCGGCTGGGTCTTTCAGGAGGAGATCGACCGGATCAACATCCTCAATGCCACGAAGAAGGCGTTCTGCCTCGCTTACCGCGCGATGGGGCGGGAGTGCGCGGACGCGCTCGTCGACGCGGTGGCGGGGCTCGACATCCCGGCCGCGCAGCATCCCATCGTGCACGGGGACGCGCTGAGCTACCTTATCGGCGCGGCGTCCGTTATCGCCAAGGTCGAGCGGGATGCGTATATGACGAATATGCATGAATTGTACCCGCATTACGGGTTCGACCGCAACAAAGGCTACGGCACGGCGGAGCACATTGCGGCCATCCGCGAGTACGGGCCGTGCCCGCTGCATAGAAGAAGCTTCCTCAAAGGCATTCTGGAGGGCGTATGACGGAAAAAAGCGCGAGAGGAATCGAAGGGGAGCGCCTGGCGCAAGTCTATCTTGAGAAGAAGGGCTATCTCCTTCTTGAGCGGAACTACCGCGCCGCGCGCTGTGAGATCGACCTCGTCATGCAGGATAGGGAAACCACGGTCTTCGTCGAGGTGAAGGCACGGTCCTCCACGTTCTTTGGCCTCGGCCGGGAGGCGGTCACCAAGAAAAAGCAGCAGAACCTCGTCAAGGCCGCGACGGCTTACGCTGCGGACCATGGCCTGCTTGAGGCGAGCCTGCGCTTCGACGTGGCCGAAGTGGCGCTGCCCTCAGGCCGCGTGACGCATATCGAAAACGCATTTCTGGCATAATTGTTAATAAATCGTGCGTTATGGTGAGAAACTGGCAGAAATATGGTATCCTATATATCTGACCATAAATGAGTTTCGAGGCTAGACTATGAAAAGACTGCTCGCCCTTGCGTTGGCGCTTGTCCTTTCGCTTTTTGCCGGCGCATCCATCGCAGAAACGACCCTTGTTACAAACGGCGGCTTTGAAGAGGTTTCCGGGGACGGGTTCCCCAGCGACTGGAACTATGAGGCTTGGTACACCGAGCGGGAACTTGGCTACGCGTCGGTCGAAACGCTCGGGGAAGGCAACGCCGCGTTCATTTTCTGCGGCGCGGGCGGCAACGACGCGCGGCTCTGCCAGACCGTTAAGGTTAAACCCAATTCCTATTATAAGCTGACCTGCCGTGTGAAAACCGAAAACGTTGCGGGCGGCGCCGGGGCGAACATCTCGGTCAACGGCTCGCTCGCCACGAGCGAGGGCGTCTTCGGCACGAGCGAGGGCTGGGTTAATCTCGAGCTCACCGGCAAGACCGCCAAGGGACAGAAGGAGCTGACGGTGTGCGTGCGCATCGGCGGCTACGGCGCGCTTTCCTCGGGCAGCGCGTGGTTTGACGACGTAAACGTCGAGAAGCTTACGGGCTTTCGCGGCGACGCGGCGGACTTCTCCGTCGCCTCCACCCAAGAGGAGGAGGACGAAAACGCGAACAACACGGATATCCCCGGCATGGGGTACATGGTGCTCGCGCTGCTCGTTACGGCGCTGGCGTCCGTCATCGTATATCGCCGCTTTATCGAAACCGACAACATCAAAGACTTCACGCATAAAGGCTTTGGGGACGGCGCATGGCTCGCCATCCTGCTTGTCTCGGCGCTGCTCATACGCTGCGCCCTATCGCTGATTTTCTACGGGCACTCCACGGATATCAACTGCTTCATGGCCTGGGCGTACAACCTCGCGGAAAACGGCATCGGGGATTTTTACACTTCCGGCATGTTCGCCGACTATCCGCCGGGTTACATGTATGTGCTCTTCGTCATAGGCAAGCTCGGAAGCGGGCTTACCTACGGCAGCGCGGGCTACGCGCTGCTTACGAAGATGCCGGGCATCCTCTCCGATCTGCTCGCCGCGTATCTCGTCTACCGCATCGCGCGGCGCGTCAACGAACATAGCGAAACCTTCGAGCCGCGCTCCGGCAAACTGCCGCTGGTACTGGCGGGCTTCGTCGCCTTCAATCCGCTCATGGCGTTTATCTCGGGCGGCTGGGGGCAGATCGACCAGCTTTTGACGCTCCTGCTGCTCGCCGTCTTCTGGCTTTTCCTCGAGGACAGGCCGATCCTCGCAGGCCTCGTCTACGGTGTTGCCATCCTGACCAAGCCGCAGGCGCTCATGGTCGGCCCCCTGCTCGCGGCGGCGTATATCATGGACATCCGGCAGAAGGGCTTCGTCAGGGGCTTCCTTCGCACCGCTGCCGCGGTTCTCGCGGCGTTAGCCGCGATCTTCCTGCTCTCGCTGCCGTTCGGCAGTGGGCAGGAACCGTTCTGGTTCCTTTCCAAAATACTCGGCACGGCGACGAGCTACCCTTACGCCAGCATCGAGGCGTTCAACCTGATGGCGCTTCTGGGCGGCAACTGGGCGGGCATCGACACCGTGTTCCTCGGCCTTACCTACGGCGCGTGGGGAACGATTTTCATCGTCCTTTCCGTCGTCTTCGCGATCGTGCTGTACGTGTTCGGCAGGGACCACGAAAAGCACGCGCTGACCTTGAGCGCCGCCTGGCTCATCGCGGCGCTGTTCACGCTCGGGCAGTACATGCACGAAAGATATCTTTTCCCGGCGCTTCTTCTTCTTCTCGTCGCGTTCGTCTACTACCGGGACAGACGGCTTATTACCGCCTTCCTTTGGATGACGGCATCGGCGCTCTTCAACGCCATGATGGCGTTCGTGATTGTGGACAATCAGCAGGCGCGCGGGATCATCTACGACATCGTCACGGCCGTCGGCGCGCTCATGAACATCGGCGCGTTTGCCTATCTTACGTGGGCCTGCTGCGGAATCGTATTCAAGCGGGTCAAGCGTCCGGCCTTCGCCGAAAAGAAGCTTGAAAAAGAAAAACTGACGGGCCTGCCCGACCCGGTCGACACGAAGCTCAAGTATACGAAGAGGGACAGGCTCTACGTCCTCGCGCTCACCCTCGTGTACGGCGTGGTCGCGCTCATCAACCTCGGCACGACGGTCGCGCCCGAAAGCTACTGGACGGGTTCCTATGGCGATACGGTAACGCTCACGCTCGCCGGGGAAACGCACATCAAGGACATCCGCGTCTACGGCGGGCTGTATACGGGTACCGTGGAGCTTACCGGGGACGACGGCACGACCCTCACCTATGTTGAGGATAACGGCGATATGTTCCGCTGGGCGAGCGTCGGCGGGAATATGACGACGGCGCAGGTCACCCTTAAAGTCACGGTGGGCGAGGTCTGGTTCAACGAGATCGCCCTCTTTGACGACGAGGGCAATTACATCGAGGCAACGGCCTCGGCGGGCGGCGAGGCGCTCCTGGACGAGCGGGACCAGGTGCCCGCGCAAGGCTCTTACCTAAACGGCATGTACTTCGACGAGTTGTATCACGCGCGCACGGCCTACGAGCACCTCAACGGCCTTAAGCCCTACGAAAACTCGCACCCGCCGCTTGGGAAAATCCTCATCATGGCGGGCATTGCCGTCTTCGGCATGAATACGCTCGGCTGGCGCATCGTGGGGGCGCTCTTCGGCGTGGCCATGGTGCCCATCCTCTACGCGTTCGGCAAGCGCCTTTTCAAAAACAGCGAGTACGCGTTGCTCGTGTCCGTGCTTTTCGCGTTCGATTTTATGCATTACACGCAGACGCGCATCGCGACCATAGACGTGTACGGCGTCTTCTTCATCATTCTGATGTTCTACTATATGGTCCAGTACTTCGGGATGAACTTCTACTCCGACGGCATCAGGAAGACCCTCAAGCCGCTCGCGCTGGGCGGGCTGTTCTTCGGCCTGGGCGCGGCGAGCAAATGGATCTGCATCTACGCGGGCGGCGGCATGGCCGTGTTGCTGTTCGTATCGCTGCTCAAACGCTATGCGGAGTACCTGCGCTTTAAGGACAGCGAGGATGAAACCTTGCGCGAGGCCGTGAAGCCGTTTGCGCGCTACACGATCGTGACGCTTCTCTGGTGCGTCGTGTTCTACATCGCGCTGCCCGTGGCGATCTACCTGCTCTCCTACCTGCCGTATGTGCTCAGCGTTTCGCATTACGACCTCGAGGGTATCTGGGGCGTGCAGAAGTTCATGTACAACTACCACAGCACCCTCACCGCGACGCACCCGTACCAGTCCCCGTGGTGGCAGTGGCCGCTGATCCTGCGCCCCATGTGGTACTACGTCAATTACGATGTGGCCGAAGGCAGCATAGGCACCATCTCTGCGATGGGCAATCCCGCCGTGTGGTGGGTGTGCTGTGTCGGCTCCGCGATGGCGCTCATCAAGCTCATCCGCGGCAAGCTCAAGCCGGATCATATCTGGGTGGCGCTGTTCGTCGCGCTTCTTGCCGAACTCGTGCCGTGGGTGCTCGTCACGCGCTGCACGTTCATCTACCACTATTTTGCGAGCGTGCCCTTTATCATCCTCATTGCGGCGTACCTGCTGCAGAAAAAGGAGGAACGCGATCCTGCCTGGGCAAAGGCCAAGTGGATCTGGATGGGCGCGGCGGTCCTGCTGTTCATCCTGTTCTATCCGGTCATCACGGGCACGGTCGTTTCCCGCTCGTACGTCAGCCTGCTCGAGTGGCTGCCGAGCTGGACGTTCATGGGATACTGATGGATATTGACGGGAGAGGGAAATAAGTTACAATGAAGAAAGAGACAATCGCGACTTTCTGGCAGTTTATTAAGTTTAACATTGTGGGCGTGCTGAACACGCTGGTGGACATCGGCGTTTACGCGCTTTTGACCATGTTGGGCCTGAATCAATACGTTGCGCAGGTCATTTCCTATACCTGCGGCGTGCTTAACAGCTATTTGTTCAACACGCTCTGGACATTCAGGCGGGAAAAGCGCCGTACCGCGAGGGAATTTATAGCGTTCCTGTGCGTGAACCTCGTTTCACTCGGGGTGTCGCTCGGCATCATCTATGTTGCTGAGCACTACCTGCATGTGGAAGGCAAGCTCCTGCAAAAACTCATCGCCACGCCGGTGGCAATGTTGGTGAACTTCGCGGGCAACAAGCTGTTCGTGTTCAACAAGACCAACCCGGAATGCGTGCCGGAGGAACCGGCCGCTCAGACACAGGAGTCCCGGCCCGGGCAGGAAGAAAATCCAAAATAATACCGCGGAGGTAACGCCTATGCTCTCCCGCGTCGTCAGCTACGGTCTCACGGGACTTGAGGGTTTCCTTGTGCGCGTGGAGGTCGACTCCGGCGGGGGCATGCCCGCCTTTGAATTGGTTGGCCTGCCGGACGCGGCCGTACGGGAGAGCAAAGAGCGCGTGCACTCCGCCATACGCAATTCCGGCTTTGCATACCCGCAGGGGCGCGTTACCGTCAATCTTGCGCCGGCCGACCAAAAGAAGGAAGGCTCGGTCTACGACCTGCCCATCGCCGTGGGCATCCTCGCGGCGACGGGGCAAATCGAGCAGAAGCAGACCGAGGGGGTTCTCTTTCTCGGCGAGCTCGCGCTCGACGGCAGCGTCCGCCCCGTGGCGGGCATATTGCCCATGGTTATCGGCGCATACAACGCGCACGTCGCCTCGGTCGTCCTCTCTCCGGAGAACGCGGCCGAGGCTTCGTATATCGACGGGGTGAAGATCGTCCCCGCGGCGAACCTGCGCGCGCTCGTCGCCATGTTGAAAGGCGGCGTGCCGCTCGAGGTGTACCCCACGCGCAGATGGGACCACGCCAGCATCGCCTATTCGGCCGACTTTTCGGATATCAAGGGCCAGCAGGGCGCCAAACGCGCCGCGGAGGTCGCGGTCGCAGGCGGGCACAATCTGCTGCTCGTGGGTACGCCGGGCTCGGGCAAGACCATGCTCGCGCGCAGCATCCCCTCGATTTTGCCGGAACTGACCTTCGGCGAGGCGCTCGAGATCACCAAGATCCATTCCGTGACGGGCGCGCTCAAAGGCAAGGACGGCATGGTGGCCGAGCGGCCGTTCCGCGCGCCGCACCATTCCGCGTCCGGCGTGTCTCTCATCGGCGGCGGGCCTAAGGCGCTGCCGGGGGAAATCAGCCTTGCGCACTACGGGGTACTGTTTCTCGACGAGTTTCCCGAATTCCCAAAGGATGTGCTGGAGGCGCTGCGTCAGCCGCTCGAGGACGGGTTTGTGACCATCACGCGCGCGGCGGCGCGCTCGACCTATCCCGCGGACTTCATGCTTGTCGCGGCCATGAACCCGTGTCCCTGCGGCTTCTACGGCTCCCGCGTCACGCCCTGCCGCTGCACCGCGCAGCAAATTCTCAGGTACAGGAATAAGATCAGCGGGCCGATGCTCGACCGCATCGACATTCATATTGAAATGTCCGAGGTGGGCTATGCGGATATCGCGGGCAGGAGCACGGGAGAAAAATCGGAGACCATCCGCGCGCGCGTTAACGCCGCGCGGGCGCTGCAGGCGAAGCGGTATGAAAAGGAAGGCATCCTCTTCAACGCGCAGCTCACCAACCGCATGACAGGACTGTACTGCGTGCTCGAGCCGGATGCGGAAGCGCTTTTAAAGAAGGCGTTCACCTCGCTCAAGCTCAGCGCGCGGGCCTATACGCGCATCCTGAAGGTATCCCGCACCATCGCCGACCTCGACGGCAGCGAAAATATCCTGCCCGCCCACGTGGCGGAGGCAATCCAGTACAGGAGCCTCGAGAGCAAATATTGGGGGGCGCTCAAATGAAGCTGAACGAAAAGGAACGGTATCTGTTCTGGCTCGGCGTCGCCAACGGGCCGGGCGCGGCGCGCTCAAGGAAGCTTCTCGAAGCCTTCGGGAACGACCCCAAGGCGCTTTTCGAGGCCGCGGCGAAGGGCGACCTGCACGAGCATATGAAGGGCGACGCGGCGGAGCTTTTGAAAAAGCGCGCGAGCGAACGCTACATCGAACGCTGCATCGCGCGGCTTGACGAGCTGAATGTATCGGCCGCGACCCTCGCCTCGCGCGAGTATCCGGAGCTATTGAAGGAAATCTACGACCCGCCGGTTGTGCTGTATTACAAGGGCACGCTGTATCCTCAATTGAGGCTGCCCGTCGCGATGGTGGGCACGCGAGAGCCGTCGGATTACGGCAGGCGCACCGCAGTCGAGCTTGCCCGCGCGCTCGCCGAGAGCGGCGCGTGCGTGATTAGCGGCCTTGCCTACGGAATCGACCGAGCGTGCGCCGAGGGCGCGCTGGAAGCGGCCGAGAGCGCGTATCCGACCATCGCCGTGCTCGGCTCCGGCCCGGACGTCGTCTACCCCGAGGCGAACCGCGACGTGTACGATAAAATCGTGGAGCGCGGCGCCGTGCTTTCGGAATACATGCCCGGCACGGAGCCGAAGGCCATGCACTTTCCGATGCGCAACCGCATTATCAGCGGCCTCGCGCGCGGCGTGGTCATCGTGGAGGCGGGGGAGAAGAGCGGCGCGCTCATTACCGCGGACTGCGCGCTCGAGCAGGGCCGGGACGCCTTTGCGGTGCCCGGCAGAATCACCGATCCCAAGAGCGCGGGGACCAACGCCCTCATCCGAAGCGGTATGGCCAAGCTCGCCCAATCCGCCTCCGACGTGCTCGAGGAATACGGCTTCGTGCGCAGGAAGGAGGAGAAGGCGAGCGTGGACACCAAGGCGCTTTCCTTCGAGGAGGAGCTTGTCTACCGTCTGCTCGTGCCGGGCGAAAGGAGCTTCGACGAGCTGTGCGAGCTTTCCGGCTTCTCGGCGGCGCTGTTAAATTCAACCTTGACATCGCTGGAGTTTTCAGGAATAATTAAGCAATCGCCCGGACGGTTATTTAGTCTGTAAGGCGTGTTTTACTGAGTAAGTCTTTCCGGAGGTAACAGATGGCGGATATGCTCGTCATCGTCGAGTCGCCCGCGAAGGCGAAGACGATCGGCAAATTCCTCGGCAGCAAGTACAAGGTAGTGGCCTCAAACGGCCATGTGCGGGACCTTCCCAAGAGCCAGCTTGGCGTCGATATAGAACACGGGTTTGAGCCCAAGTACATCACCCTGCGCGGACGGGGCGATGTGCTCGAACGCATCCGCAAGGAAGCCAAAACCGCGAGCAAAATCTACCTCGCGACCGACCCTGATATGGAGGGCGAGGCCATCTCCTGGCACCTTGCGAACATATTGAAGCTCGACCCCAACTCACAGTGTCGCATCGTCTTCAACGAAATTACGGCCAATACGGTTAAAAAATCGGTCAAGGGCGCGCGCTCCATCGACATGGCGCTCGTGGACGCGCAGCAGGCGCGCCGCGTTCTAGACAGGCTTGTGGGCTATAAAATCAGCCCCATCCTTTGGTCAAAGGTCAGGAAGGGCCTCTCCGCGGGCAGGGTGCAGAGCGTGGCGACGCGCATCCTGTGCGACCGCGAGCAGGAAATAATGGACTTCGTGCCCGAGGAATACTGGATCATTACCGCGCTCCTTCGCGCCAAGGGCGTGAAGAAGCCCATCGAGGCGAAGTTCTACGGCATCGGGGACAAGCGCAAGGAAATCCATACCGAGGCCGAGGCGGACGAGGTCCTCGCGCGCATCAAAGGGCGCGAGTTTGCCGTCGCGGACGTCAAAATCCAGGAGAAAAGCCGCCACGCGCCCGCCCCGTTCACTACGAGCAGCCTGCAGCAGGAGGCTTCACGCAAGCTTGGCTTCAACACGAAGCTGACGATGCTCGTCGCCCAGCAGCTCTACGAGGGCGTGGAGCTTCAGGGCAGCGGCGTGACGGGCCTCATCACCTATATGCGCACCGATTCCGTGCGCGTTTCCGAGGAGGCGCAGCAGGTCGCCCTCGAGCAGATCAGGGAGCAGTACGGCGCGCGCTACGTTCCGCCCAAGCCCAATGTTTACAAGGGAAGGAAGGGCGCGCAGGATGCGCACGAAGCCGTGCGCCCCGCGAATCCGGCCCTGACCCCGGCAATGGTCAAGGCTTCCCTCTCGCCGCAGTTGTTTAAACTCTACAAGCTCATCTACGAGCGCTTCATCGCAAGCCAGATGGCCGACGCGATCTTTGAAACCAACACGGTCGTATTCGACTGCAACGGCTGCATCTTCCGCGCGAACGGCGTGCGCACTATTTTCGACGGCTACACCGCCATCTACACCGAAAGCCACGACGAGGAGCAGGAAAAGGACGTCGCGCTGCCCGAACTGAAGGCTGCAGACAGCCTCAGCCAGCAGGAGGCGGCCAAGGAGCAGCGCTTCACCCAGCCGCCGCCGCGCTACACGGAGGCGACGCTCGTCAAAACCCTCGAGGAAAAGGGCATCGGCCGACCGAGCACATACGCGCCGACGATTTCTACCATCCTCGATCGCGGCTATGTGAGGCGGGAGAAAAAGCAGCTCGTCCCCACGGATCTGGGCTTTATCGTGAACCAGATCATGAGGGACAATTTCGCCGACATCGTCGATATCAAGTTCACGGCGGATATGGAGAGCAAGCTCGACCTCATCAAGGACGGCGAGCAGGAGTGGTCCGGCGTCGTCAGGGAGTTCTACGGCCCGTTCGAGAAGAGCGTCGAGAAGGCTTCGGAAACCATCGAAAAGGTCAAGGTACCTGACGTTGTGTCCGATGTCCCCTGCGACAAGTGCGGGGCGATGATGGTGTATAAGATGGGGCGTTTCGGCAAGTTCCTCGCCTGCCCGAATTTCCCCGAGTGCCGCAACACCAAGCCCATCGTGGAGAAGCTCGACGTGGCCTGTCCCAAGTGCGGCGCGGCGCTCATCAAGAGAAAGTCCAAGCGCGGCAAGCCCTTCTACGGCTGCGAAAGGTATCCCGGGTGCGATTTCGTATCCTGGGATAAGCCCGCCGCGGAGAAATGCCCCAAGTGCGGCAGCCTGATGGTGTATAAAATGGGCCAGCGGGGCGCGTACACCATGTGTACGAACAAGGAGTGCGCCCACGTGATCCGGCAGAGCAAAAAGGCGAATCAGGATGACGGACAGGAGTAATCAGCCGCGGGCGCGCGTCATAGGAGCCGGCCTTGCGGGATGCGAAGCCGCGTATCAGCTTGCTGAGCGCGGCGTCCGCGTATTATTGAGCGAAATGCGGCCGACTAAGCGCTCACCCGCGCATAAAACGGACGATTTCGCGGAGCTCGTGTGTTCCAACTCCCTTCGGAGCGACCGCCTCGAGAACGGCGCAGGCCTTCTCAAGGAGGAATTGCGGCGTATTGGTTCTATGATCGTCTCTTGCGCGGACGAGACGCGGCTCCCCGCCGGCGGCGCGCTCGCGGTCGACCGCGAAGGCTTCGCGAAACTCGTCACCAAGCGCATCCGGCAGCACCCGAACATCAAAGTCGTCGAGGAGGAAGTGACGGAACTTCCCGAGCCGCCCTGCGTCATAGCGACCGGGCCTCTGACTGAGGGGAAGCTGCTCGATTCGATAGAGAGCTTCTTCGGCGAAAGCTTGCACTTCTACGACGCGGCCGCGCCTGTGGTCATGAGGGAATCCCTCGATATGGAAAAAATCTTCGAGGGCTCGCGCTACGGCCGCGGGAGCGATTATCTCAACTGCCCCATGGACGAAGCGCAGTATTTTGCTTTCGTGCGGGAGCTCGTCGCGGCCCAAAGAGCGCCGCTGCATTCGTTTGAACCGCCGAAGGTCTTCGAGGGCTGCATGCCCGTGGAGATCAT
>DATMYG010000055.1:0-9679 GCA_035561055.1 Clostridia bacterium
ATTATTGTATTTTTTCATCCGGTGCGTTATAATTTGCTTTAAGCCAAGTCGGGTATTCCGCCGCGGCGTTTGAACGCGGCGATGTGGACGCCGAAATGCCATTCATTATTTTTAGGGAGTTCAATATGAACGAAAACAACGAAAGATCCGCGCAGGAGAAGGCGGGAGCGGGCCTTCTCAACGCGCAGGCGAGGAAGAATTACGGCGGCAAATGCGATGTGAACGGCAGCAAGCTGCCCTGCTATACGGTCCGCCAGATCAGGAGCATGTATCCGGATAAGGATTTCGGCAGGGCGGCCGAATACGCACCCGGCGTCAAGGATGGCAGGATCGGCGCCATGAAGGTGGGAAAATCGCGCATATCGCTGATGAAGTACGGCGCGAACAGCCGCCTTGTTTACCGCGAGACGGGCTATGTGGCGGTGGAGGGGGAGGATGCTTTCGTGGTGCTGCTCAAGAACGTGCTCCTCCGGCGCGTGCTGGCCCTTGCGCTGTGCCTTGCGCTGGCCGCGGGCGGCGCAATCTTCCTGCCGAAGCTCCTCGGTGCGCCCGGAACGGAAGAGCTCGGAGGCGGTGCCGAGGCTGCCGCAAGCCCGGCCATGCCGGAGCTGGAGGAAGGCGCGGTCGACTGGGAAGGCACGAAGGCGCAGGACACGGGCGGCGTGGTGCCGGGTATCGCGATACCGGGATACAAGTCCATAACGGTCGCCGCGAACGCGACGGACGTGCAGGTTAACTTCCAGAACCCCGAGGGCAACCCCTGCTACTTCGAGATCAGCCTGCTGCTCGCGGACGGCACGGAGCTGTACAAATCCAAGATGATCGAGCCCGGCAAGGGCCTCTACGAAATCGCCCTCGGCCGGGCGCTCGCGCCCGGCGAGTACGACGCCGTTGTCAAGTACGATACCTACAGCCTTACGGATCTTACCCCCATGAACGGTGCGGAGGTGCAGATTAAGCTTATCGCGCAGTGAGATTGGGTATACTCAGGTGGACAAACGGCCCAAGGCCGCAGAAATACAAATCATCAAAAGGAGATATCATATGAAAAAGGCTACTGCGATCCTGCTGGCACTCCTGATGGCGCTGGCGCTGATGCCGACGGTGGCGTTGGCGGCAGATTACGCTGTGAATGATGCGAGCGGTTTGGCTGATGCGCTTACGAATGCGGTTTCAGGCGATACTGTGACGATCAATCACGACCTGACGCTGACGGCAAAATACAATATTAAGGCGGGCGTTACGCTGAAGGCGGCAGCGGGGGTTACGGTTTCCGTATCGGGCGGCAATGTTATTTTCGATATGGAAGCCGGTTCGATTATAAAAGGGGTAACGATACTTAAAACGGATAAGACTGCACAGGATATCGTGAATGTACGAGCGTCGTGTGCAGTAGAAGATTGCTCTTTCACGGGGCAGTTCGTAATGGGAGACCCACAGGTGTCGCGGGCGATGTTGGTGCATTCCGGTTCGACGAACATTTTGATAAAGAACAACTTTGTAAATGCGTTGCGTCAGCCGGCTTACATCAACGGCGGCGCGACGGGTTCGGTCCTCGGCAACACGGTGCAAAATACGCGGGGTTTTGTCGTGTGTCTCGATTCTCAATGCATTTTTACCAACAATGTGTTTACCGGCAACGTGGTCGACATTGCAATAATTGCAAACGACAGCGCAACAGGCACTTATTATGACGATAAAGTCGGATTGTTGAGTACGCAAAACAATGGCGCATACATCCAAAACCAGGTTACGGGCGTTTCGGCGGCCGGCGGGGTGGAGTATCTTGAAAAGGATGGGGACAGCACGCCTGTCCAAGCCGGTGCGGCCCCGACCTATACGATCATCATTCCCGCGGCCGTCAACTTCGGTACGCTAAAAAAGAATGACGGTATTAAGACCCAGGAATTCGATGTCAAGGCGCAAAACGTGCTGATAGAGGATGGAGCGAAAGTCGATGTCAGCGTGACCAGCACCTTTATGATGAAGGATAAAAACGGCGCGGGCAACAAAGAGCTTCCGTATAAGCTTTACAATGTTGCGGGCGGGGGCACTGCGCTTACCGCCGGTGCCGTGTTCGCTTCGTTTACAGCCACATATGCTACCGAAATCACGCAGGATGGCCATGCGGATGTTGATACAAGCCTGATACCCGCAGCGGGTAGTTATCAGGGCATAATGGTCTTCACCATTGCCTACGTCGCTCCCTAACCTATGATCCTGCCGCGCGGGCAGGACGCGTTCTGTCCGCGCGATACGATACAAAACAAAAGATTATCATAACTGAAGGAGAACAGTCATGAAGAAGCTCACAGCGATTCTTGCGGCGTTCGCACTCGCATTTGCACTGTTGCCGGCGGCAGCGCTCGCCGATATGACGCTCAACGTCGGCGCCGGACAACCGTATGCGACCATCCAGTCCGCAGTAGACGCCATCGCCGCCGACGCGGGAACCGGTACCTATGAGATCGTCGTCAAGGCGGGCACATACAATGAGACGATAACCATCGTGCAGAAAGAAAACAAGAACATCATTATTACGGGCGAATCTGGCGCGATCTTCAAGGGCAATATCGTTGTCGACGGAACGAACAGACATATGGGAACCGATACGCTCACGATACAAAACCTACAAGTCGATAAATCCGGCACGACCCTGGCTTCGTATGTTTACATTATCAATTTAATCAAATATGCGCACAATGTCACCATCCAAAACTGCGCGTTTATCGGCGATGATTCCGGCGAGTACTCGTTTGCCATTCAGGCCGGGTCCTCAGGCGGCAATACCGCTTACAATACGATTGTCAGGAACTGCACGTTCAGACAGCTCGATTGCGTGATTCAGGCGCGCTGCCATGGCCTGCTAATTGAAAACATCACGACAAGCGACACCAACGCGGGCATCAACGCCAACAACAGCACGAATGTCACTATTAAGGACTCGACGATCAACGCGGTTGCCCCCGATTACGCGGTGCGCTTGGGCGAGAATGGCGGCGTGACGGAAAACATCAACCTCGTTATTATGAACAGCACGCTTTCCTGCCCCGGCGGGGATGCGATTGTCTTCCGGGCTTCCGCTGTCGGGAACGTCAGCATATCGGATTCCGATGTCATCGGCGGCATCCTGAACAGTACGACGAATACGGTTACCGTCGTGATCGACAATTCGTATATTCAAGGCACGGCAGTGCAAACCAATTATGCCTCCTTTACCATTACCAACCCGAGGACTTCTCTCAAGGGCCGGGATACCATCGTCACCGCGGGCGTAGACCCAACCTTCACCATAATCATTCCGGCAACGATAAACTTGGGCAAGCTGCAGAAGAACACCGGCCTTAAGTCCCAGGCTTTCGCCGTTGAGGCGAGGGATGTAGTCATCGAGCAGGGCAAGCGGATTGACGTATCCGTCGCGGGCGACTTCAAACTTGCCTGCGGAGCTGCCGAACTTGCATATTCGCTCTATAATGGGGCGACTCCGGCCGCGCTCGTCGGCAACAATGAGGTGTTCACTTCGTTCGCCGGTGCGCGCGTGGAGACCGGCAGCGTGCAGGTGGATACCGCGAACATTCAGTTTGCCGGCACGTATCAGGATACGATGACCTTTACCATCGCATATCATTAAAGGAAAACGATCGACGGGCCGTCGGGCTTGACCGGCGGCCCGCCCAGACGCCGCGCCGCGCAGCATAATCGACACAGGCGGGAGGGGGCGTTCTCCCGTATCCCGTACGGAGGACGACTTTGAAGGCCATACGTTATGCAATCACCATATTCATCGCACTGACGCTGTTGGTCGCAGGCGCGCTTGCCCTTGCAGACGAGCCCGCGCCGCGGCAAACCGCCTCGACGCAGGTCTGCTGCGAGGTGGATCCATATTATTCGTTTGTGCTTCCGCTTCCGGCAACCTTGGTTTATCCCGGCACGCACAAGCTCCTCGGCGATTTCTCGGTGGGCGATCTCGTGCTGCCGCAGGGGGCGTGGCTTACGCTTGAGTTGATCGCCGATACGATGGCGAAAACGGATGATCCGACATGCACGCTTGCCTATCGGGTACAGAGCGATATCCCCGGCCGAATCGAATTGGCCGACATCGGCGTCGGCTACGCCGTGTGGGTGGATGTGGACGCGGCCGCCTTCGCCGCGGCATTGCCGGGGCAGTACCGGGCGCCGCTGACCTTCCGCCTCTATCTGCAGCCCGGGTATTTGCCCATCTGGGAAGGGACGACGAGCGTGACCGCGGAAAAATCGGGCGCGATTGCGACGAGCGCGCCGCCCGGGACGCAAACGTCAGGCGGTAGCGGGATACTCGCCGTCAGTCCGACGCCCGGCGCGACGATTTACCCGCCAAAAACAGGCGATGGGAGCATATTCGGCAACTTGCGCGAGGTCGGCGCGGTGCTGCTGCCCATCGTCATCATCGGCATGGTGCTGCTGGCAGTTCTTGGCGGCGGCGTGGTGCCAAAGGCTTTTCTGGTCGCGC
Source organism: Clostridia bacterium (assembly GCA_035561055.1). Classification (GTDB taxonomy): domain Bacteria; phylum Bacillota; class Clostridia; order Christensenellales; family CAG-138; genus Phil1. Next base: position 4,490 of record DATMYG010000055.1, read on the forward strand.
GGGACGGGGACGCGGCGACGATCGTCTGGGGATACAGGAACAGGAGGGGGCGCAGATACGAGGTCGCGCCGGATCAATCCAACGTACGCGCGCTCCGGGGCGAAATACTGGGCGAGCCGGTATCGCCGCCCGCCGTCTTTGAGAAGGGGGAGGTGGACGACGCTTTCCGTACAAAGGTTGCGCCCGGCTCCATCGTCGAGTGGCGCGTGAAGCGCAGGCGCGTCGTGGTCAACGTTGACAGAGAGATCGAGTGAGAACCGCAGCATAAACAAACGCGGGGCGCGGGGCATATCGCCCCGTGTTTGTTTTATCGCCTTACACGAAAAACCGATGTAACATAAAAGTAAAATTTAGGCGGTTCATTTCCCGCCCTCGCTGTGGTATGATTACACTATAGACAATTTTCACAGGAGATTATCACTACGGCCAGAACTTTTAAACGCGGCGATGCCGACATGACCCAAGGCACCATATGGAAACAGCTCCTCGAGTTTGCGGTCCCGATGAGCGTAGGCCTGCTCTTTCAGCAGATGTACAATACCGTCGACACTATGGTTGTGGGAAAGTTCGTGGGCAAGGAAGCGCTCGCGGCGGTGGGCAGTACGAGCAGCATCGTGAACATGCTCGTTGGGCTCTGCGCTGGCCTATCGACGGGCGCGAGCGTCGTCATCTCACAGGCTTACGGCGCGAAGGACTACAAAAAGCTCAGCGAGACCGTACATACGACCATACTCGTCACTTTCCTCATGAGCATCGTCGCGACCGTTGCGGGCATATTCATCGTGTCGCCCATGCTGCGGCTGATGGATGCGCCCGAGAACGTCTTTCCGCAGGCGAAGCTGTACCTGACGATTTATTTCGCTGGCGTCACGGGGCTTCTGATCTACAACATGGGCTCCGGCATCTTGCGCGCGGTGGGGGATTCAAAACGGCCCCTGTATTTCCTGATCTTTTCGGCGCTCCTCAACGTCGTGATGGACCTGCTGTTCGTCCTCGTGTTCCATTGGGATATCGCGGGCGTTGCGTACGCGACCATACTCTCCCAGTTTATTTCTGCGGGCCTCGTGCTCTATACACTCTCCCGCTCGGACGCGCCCTACGCCATCCACTGGGGTCGCCTGAGCATCAAACCCGCCATCCTCAAGCAGATCCTCGCCATCGGCCTGCCCGCGAGCGTGCAGCAGGTCGTCACCTCGTTCTCAAACGTGTTCGTCCAGTCCTACATCAACGGCTTCGGCTCGGACTGCATGGCGGGCTGGTCGAGCTATAATAAAATTGATCCCTATGCGCTCGTCCCCGTGCAGAGCATCGCGCTCGCCTCGACGACCTTCGTGGGCCAGAACTACGGCGCGGGCAAAATCGAACGCGCGCGCAAGGGTGTGCGTCAGGCGCTCGTGATGTCCCTGGGCATCACGGCCCTGCTGTGCGCGCTGATGGTCATCTTCCGTTTTCCGCTCATTTCGCTCTTTACCAACGATCAAACGGTGCTGGATTACGGCGGGCGCTTCCTCGCGATCATTTCGCCGTTCTATGTGCTGATCTGCTTCAACCAGATTTTCTCGGGCGCGCTTCGCGGCACCGGCCGCGCCAAGGTGCCCATGATCGTCATGCTGTCCTCGTTCGTCGTGTTCCGCCAGATCTATCTCTATGTAAGCAAGCTTCTGGGGGGCGGGTTCGTGGCTGTCGCCCTCGCGTACCCAATCGGCTGGGTCGTGTGCAGCCTCATTATGACGATCGTCTACCTGCGCGGCCCCCTTTGCAGGGGCGGGAGCAAGGACGGCGCCGCCACGGCCGGCAAGAAGGCCGCCGAGGAAGCGCTGGAGCTTGGCGAGAGCATGACGGAGTGAATCAGCCGCCGAGTGTGGCGCATATTGCCTCACAGCAGGTGAGGACGCCGCGGACCATGTCGTCAAACGCCATCGTAAACGCAGCGTCGCTCTGCCCCGCCATATAAGGCACGTGCACGAACCCCGCAAGCATGCCGGGCATATCCGTCTTGGCCCGGTATAGCGCCGCGTACAGCGCGTTATTGCATAGGTATTGCCCTGCGCTGTAGGAAAACGCCGCGGGCAGGTCGGCTCTCGTCAGCGCGTCGAGCATTGCGTGACAGGGGAGTGTGGAAAACAGCCCGTCCGGACCGCCCGGCACGATGGGCTTGTTCCAGACGATTGCGCCCGCGTTATCCGGCCTGTTGCATTCCCGAAGGTTCACGGCAACGCGCTCCACGCACAGCGCGCTGTATCCGCCCGCCTGGCCGAGGCTGAGCACGGCGTCCGGCCGATATTCATCGATCAGCGCGTTCATCGCGCCGTTCATGCGCGCCCATACCACGGGCAGTTGCGCCTTGACGATGCACACGCCCGCCATTTGATCCGGCATGGCTTTGGCGCATTCCCACGAGGGATTCACATCCTGTCCGCCGAAGGGCTCGAAGCCCGTAATCAGTAGGGTTTTCATGTTTCCGGTTCTCCCTTCAATTTGTAAGCTTTGCGCGAAAGCCTTCCGTCATGGTTTGCGCGCCGTCCGTCGCTACCCAAAGGACATCGACTCCCGCGCGCGTGGCAAGCGCCTGGCTCTCCTCGGGCGGCAGGCAGAACAGCGCCGTCGAGAGCGCGTCCGCAAGGCTGGAGTCGGCCGAGAGCACCGTTACGGAGTCGTAGTATAAGGCGGGCATAAGCGTCGCCGGGTCGATGATGTGGTGGTAGCGCGCGCCGTCCACCGTATAATAGCGCTGGTACGAGCCGCTTGTCACAACGCTCAGGCCGTTCACGTTGAGCAGATAAAGCGCTTCCCCCCCATACGGGGATTGCACCTCGACCTTCCAGTCCTTGCCGTCCGTGCGCGCTCCTATGGCGACCACGTTGCCGCCCACGGATAAAAGCATCGACGAGACGCCCCGCTTTTCCATTTCGTTCGCAACCTTCTGCGCGGCATACCCCTTGGCGATCGCGCCGAGGTCGAGCGACATCTTGGGGTCGGCGAGATAGATGGTGCCCGCAGCCTCGTCCACGACGACGTCCTCGATATCCGCGTGCCGCGCGGCCTCCTCAAGCGCCTCCATGGGCGGCAGCTGCGCGCCATCCGGGTTTTCCAGCCCCGCCTCGCGGTACTCATGCCAGATGGAAAGCACGCTCCCGAGCGCGATGTTCATCCTACCGCCGGTCAGCGCGTACATATCCTTTGCATAGAGCACGAGCTCGACGAGCGCGGTGTCCGCCCGCACGGGGGCGACGCCCGCGTTTTCGTTGACGGTGCGGGCGTTGCTAAGCCCGTCGTAGCTGTTATAAATGTCGTAGAGCCTGTGGTATTGGAGAAGCAGCGCGTGCGTCTCCTCCAGCCACGCGTCCGCCTGCGCCTCGTCCGGCGCGTAAACGGTGAGGATCGTCGCCGTATCGAACACATCGAGGTAACTCGCCTGATAACGCGATAGGCCGCTTGCGCCGTCCACAAGCGCGCAGCCGCAGGCACACAGGAGCGGCAGCAGCAAAAGGAGCGCCGCGAGCTTTTTTAGGCCGCGTGCGGCGCGATGGTCAAGGCTTGTTTTCATTCGTTTCCTCCGGGATATCGCCGGGCACGGCGTCCTTTGCATGTGCGCGCGCCTTCTCGAGCGCGCGCATCGTATACGTGGCGGCAAGGCCGGTGAGCGTGCCCGTCACGGCCGCCGATACGAGAAGTACGGGCAGATAGGCGAGCAGCGCGCGCGATTCCACAACCAAGCAGGCGACGGCCATCTGGCCGATGTTGTGCAGTAGAGCGCCCGTCACGCTGACACCGACGACGCTCAGGTCCTTGGCGCGGCGCGCGAGCAGCATGGCCGCTAGGCTCAGCGCGCCTCCCGCAAGGCTGTACGCCATCGCCGGGACGCCGCCGTAGAGTAGGCCCGACAGGCCGACCTTGAGCAGCATCAACAGGAAGGCGCTGCCGGCGTCGCAGAAGTAGAGCGCGTAGAGCAGCGCGCAGTTGGCAAGCCCGAGTTTGACGCCGGGGATTGCCGGCAGCGGCAACAGGGAGTCGACGTAGCCTAAGACTACGGCGACGCACGCGATTAGACCCAGCCGGGCAATGTTTCCCGCGCCGCGCCGCTTCATTTCGCGTTCTCCGTAAGTTCCACGGAAACGCCGTTGGGCAGGCAGATGATCCACCGGCCAAGCGGCAGATCCTCCGCGCCGTCGGGGCTGATCGCCCCCTGCCTGACGCAGAGCTGGTTTTTGCAGGTGGAGGAAGCCATGTGGACCCCGTTTTCGTCGATGGTGACGACGTTGAGCTTGCCGTCTCCCTGGTCGATGGTGACGGAGCCGTATTCGTCGAGCGGTACCGTTCGGTACACCGCATCGCCGACGTAGATGACGGCGTAAGCGGGCGGCGCTTTCCCGAGCTGCGTCGCAACATAGATCAGCGCTGCCAGCAGCAGCGCCGTGCCGATGATGAGTAAATCCTTCTTCTTCAACCGCCCGTCTCCGATTGTTGGTATACGAAATATTATACCATATCCGTCGAATCGGCGCGAGGGCGTGCGCTTGCTTGATGATGCGCGCCGCGCGGTGGTATATTAATAGAGAAAGAGAGGTGCTTCCCATGAAGGAAAAACTGCTGTTCAACGCGCCAAGCCCGCCGGAGGCCGGCATCATCTGCGGTATCCTCGACGAGAACGGCGTTCCGTATTACACCATGACCCCGGGCCTCGGCGCGGTTTACGTTTCCTCGCTCAACATGGGCGTGCAGGTCTATGTTTCCGAGGAGGATTACGAGCGCGCCCGGGCCCTGACCGACGGCTGCCTCGATGAAAACGTCGCGTTTGTTGACTTTCCTGGGGACGGGGAGGATAAGCCTGCCGGTCCGGACGGGGACGGCGGGCGGGAAAGGGAATAAGCCGCGATGAGACGCATTCTTCTCGTTTTCTGCGCATTGCTCCTTGCGCTGCTGATTCCCGCCTGCAACCTTGCGCCCAAGGTTGAAACCTCTGCGCCGGTTGACGTGACTACGGTCCCGACGGCGACCATCGCGCCTTCCCCGTCGAGCCCCCCGCCGACCCTGGCGCCCACGCCCGAGCCGACCGCGGGCGACGGCCGCGTGCAACTTGCGGAGGGCTTCTATTACATTGAGCTCAACGACGAGATCAAAGCGCGCATCACAGGCCTGAGTTATCCCGAGGAAGATTCGGACATTGCCATCCATTACGACGACCTGCGT
>DATMYG010000056.1:0-9864 GCA_035561055.1 Clostridia bacterium
AGCGCGACGTTCGCGCTCGCAAGCAGCCCGCTTTGGTGGACGAGGGCCGCGGCGATCCCCGCGGTGAGGCTGAATACGGGACCCGCGGAGGCGATGGCAAGCTCATCCCCCAGCGTCGGCGATACGCCGCCGAGTTTTGCCGAAAGGCCGAGCGGCTCTATGGCGATCTCGGCGATCTGCAGCCCGCAGGCATACGTCATTGCCGCGTGCGCGGCTTCGTGAAGCGAGAGGGAAACAAGCATGAGCAGGAACGCGTATCCGTTGCCGGTGAAGAAAGCGAGCAGCGCCGGCAGCAGAAAAAGCGCGTTCAGCCGAACGCGCGTTTTACCGATAGCAAAGAGCGTAAAGCTCATTGCTCCAGATCGAGATTCAGGTAGGAGAGCGGATCGAGGGGCCTTCCCTGCCGTTTTACGGAGGCGTACAGCGCCATTTTAGCCGGGATGCCGCCCAGCTCATCCCCGGCGGACAGGGGCTGGCCCTTTTCCAGCGAAAGTTCGGTCAAACCATAGATCGTAAGCGCGGTGTCCTCGCCCATGTCGAGCACGACGAAGGGGCCTAAAAGCGCATCCTCGCCCAGATCCTCAACCTCGCACGCGGCGTTGATGAGTACGCTCTGATCCGTTTTGGCGATGAGCTTGATGAGAGTGTCCTCCTCGAGCATCTCGGAGGAAGCGCAGTCGAAGCCGATCAGGCTCTTGTTCTCACTGGAAAATACCTCGATAATGCCCGGAAGCTCCACGAATTTCAGCCGTCCGAGCTGATCGTCCAGCTCGCTTTCGTCCGTTACTACCGTGTTTTCGAGCGCCGAGGCGGGATCATGCTTGTTTTCGCTCGCGATCTTGATGAGAAGCACCAGCGCCGCGGCGGCGCAGCATACGCCAATCTTGACCAGCATGGACGCGCCGCGCGCGCGCGCGGCATGGGCAACGCGCCCCGCAAAGCGCGGCTTCCCGGCGCCTTCCGTACAGAACGCGGAAATCTCTATCACATTCCTCTGCGCAGCCATATGAAAATCCTCCCGCAACATAGCTTATGCGCGCGGGAGGAACCGCATTATGCCCGATGCGTGATTTTTTGCGAGGGTCTTCGCATCCAGACCCCTTCTACGATGCCCACGGCAATCATGTTGGTTAGAAGGTTCGAGCCCCCGTAACTGATGAACGGTAGCGGAATGCCCGTGACCGGCATGAGCCCCATGGTCATGCCGATGTTCTCGAACACATGGGCGAGCAGCATGCCCGCGCAGCCCGCCACGAGACACATACCCAGATAATCCTTCGCGTGCAGGGCGATCCAGAGCCAGCGGAAGATGAGGATGAAAAAGGTCAGGATCAGGATCATGCCGCCGATGAAGCCGAGCCCTTCCGCGATGCCCGCGAAGATGAAGTCCGTGTGCCGTTCCGGAACATAGCGAAGCTGGGCGAGCGTCCCGGAGCTGAAGTAGCCTTTGCCGTAAAGCTGCCCGGAGCCTATGGCGAGCTTGGACTGGTTGACGTTATAGCCGTAGTTCTGCAAATCCAGCTCTGGGTTCAGGAAGACCTTGATGCGGAATTGCTGATCCTTGTTCATCAAAAAGAAGTAGGCGACGGGCAGCGCGGCCGCGGTCGTACCGGCGGCCGCAAGGATATAGCCCCAGCCGATGCGCGCAACGAAAAAGACGACGATCATAATGCATATATACACAAACGCGGTGCCGAAATCCGGCTGCACCATGACCATGGCGGTCGGTATGCCGCAAAGCATAAGCGCAAGGAAGATGGAGCGGAAGCCCTTGAACTTGCCGTCGTTTCTTGCCATGGAGTTTGAGACGACGATCGCGAGCGCCATGATGATCGATATCTTACATAGTTCGGAGGGCTGCACGGAGCGGTCGATCGCCTCGAACACGAACCACGCCGCGATGCCCCTGTTGGTCTTGTCGATGATGAGCAGCAGCGCGAGCAGGCCGAGGTTGCCCAGATAGATGAACTTGATAAGCGGTCTATATACCTGATAATCGAACACGATCACGAACAGGAACGCCGCGACGCCCACAAGGAAGTTGACGGCCTGTTTTTTGACGTAGTTGAGGTTGAGTTTGTCGATGAAATCGTTCAGGCTGCTTTCGCTGCCATCGAAGGGCGTCGCCATGATGCTCGCGATGCTCACGAGGCTGAAACCCACCAGCATCAACACCAGCAGGATCGTCACCCAGTCTATTCGCTTAAGCATCTTGAGGTCGATCATCCGTTTTCGTTCAGCGAGAACGCCGCTTTCATTTGATCGTAAATCGCCTTGTACTTCTCGGCCGTGTCCGCGTAGACGAGGGGACGGTTCACCTTCGCCACGCCGGCCACGCTTTCTCCGCGGATCAGCTCGTCGAGCGTCATTGTCCCCTGCGCCGCCGCCTCGTAGTAAGGCTCGATGCAAAGCGCGAAGATATCGTTATCGGTAAAGAGGCCGTAGTTATCGTCGCTCAGGCCGCTGCAGAACACTGTGACGGAGATCTGCGTGAGGATGCCCGGGTTGGGCGTGTAGACCGTCGCGTTCGGGTCGCCCGGCGTCGCGTTGGGGTCTGGCGTGAGAGACGGCGTAGGGGATGGCGCGCCGTTCTGGCGGAACTGCTGCTGCGCCTTCGTGCGCGCGCCGACCGCAATCGCGGAAGAGTCCGCGTCGATCGCATACATGCCCTTCACGTCTCTATTATAAAGAAGGAACTGCGCGAGTTCGTCGATCGCGCCCTGCTCGTCCGCCGCCGTCCTCTGGAAGGAGACCACGGAAAACTGCGGATAGCTGGCCGCGATGGAAGCCTGAAACATCAAAAGGCAAGTCGCGGTATCCCGCCCATAAACGAGGATGCGTCCGGATTTGAGGCTGCGCTCGGTCATGCGCTCCGCAAGTCCGCGTGCAAGCTCGTCGTAATAATCCGTATCATCGGCGACGACGTTGCAGTCGAGCCCATCGACCGCGCATGTATCGTACGGCACGACGACAAACATGCCCTTTTGAGCGGCTTCCGTCACGGCCGCGTCGTTCGCGCCGCCCGGCGAGGAGATCATGAGGCCATCCACACCATCCTCGGCCGCTTTAGCTACCGCCGCGAGCGTCTCCGCGCCCGCTTTTGCGCGGTACAGCTTGGCGGCGTATCCCAGCGTCTCCGCCGTGTGAAGGAAGCCGTACATGGTCATATACGCGCCGTCGCTGCCATCGTCGTCGACGATAAGGCCGAGGAGGGGAAAATCCTCCCCGTTCGCGTCTACGCCGGGCTCCGGCGTGGCGGTGGCGTCGGGCGCCTGGGTTTCCCGGGTTTCGGCCTGCTTCGCGCAACCGAGAAGAGCGAGCATCGCCAGCGCAAGGAACAATGCGAATATGCGTTTCACAAAATTGACCCCTCCGTTCATGGGGATAATCAGATTCTACAATACGCAGCTTTCCCTGTTAAGAAGGAAAGCCGCGAATTAACAAACCGTCCACAAACGTCAAACGATAAATTTTCCGTTCTTTTCCGGCCGTGCCGCGAGCTCTGCGCGCTTGTCGTCGTAGCCCGCCTTCCCCAAGAGCGCATAAGTCGCTTTCTTGCCCTCCTCGACGCCCGGCTGGTCGAATGCGTCGATATTAAGGAGTTCCCCGGCAAACGCGGTCTGCATTTCAAAAAGATACAGAAGCTGGCCGACGGTGAATGCGTTAACCTCCGGGAGGGTGATTGTTTTGTTCATGTGGCCGGATTTCGTGAGCGCGTACTCGGTCGCGAGCTGTTCCGATTTGATCAGCTCGTTGAAGGTATGGCCGCTTAAGAACGCGACGTCGGGGATATCGTCGAAGCTGCGGGGGATGGCAAGCTCCGTGCGGTACGCGTCCACGCCGACGAAGGTGACGACCTTATCGTAGGGACCCTCCGCGTACAACTGCACCTGCGAGTGTTGGTCGGTGACGCCGAGGGATTTAACCGGCGTCTGCCCGGAGTTTACGACCTCGCCCGTCCTGTTGACGCGCTTCCCAAGGGATTCCGCCCAAAGCTGGGCGTACCAGTCCGCGATGTATTTTAAGGAGTCCGCGTAGGGCATGAGTACGCTGACGTTGCAGCCCTTTTCCATCGCCAACACCTCTAGCGCGGCGCTCATGAAGGCGGGGTTGCGCCTGTAATCCTGAATTGAGCAGAGTCCATCCATATACGCGGCGCCCGCAAGCAGTTCCCTGATATCGACGCCGCATACGGCCGCCGCGAGCAGCCCTACCGGGCAAAGCTCGCTGAACCTGCCTCCGACGCCGTCGGGCACATAGAAGGTTTCAAGGTCTTCCGCTTTGGCGATTTTAATGAGGTTGCCAGCTTTCTCGTCGGTCGTGGCGACGACGTGCGCGCGCCAATCTCCGCCCAGCCGCTCTTTAAGAAGGGCCGTAAAGAGCAAAAGCTGCGCCATGGTTTCCGACGTGCTGCCGGATTTGGTAACGACGTTGAAGGCGGTCTTCTCAGGGTCGATCACATCGAGCAGCGCCGCCATGCGCTCCGGGTCGACGTTGTCCGCGACGTAGAGCTTCGGCCCGCCGCGCCGATCCGTCGGAAGTTCGTTGTAGTTAAGATGCCCAAGCGCTTGCTGCACGGCGATGGGGCCAAGCGCGCTGCCTCCGATGCCGAGCACCACGAAGCTTTCGTACTCCCTGCGGATGCGCTTCGCGCAGGCCTCGACGCGGCGCACGGCTCCGCCCTGGCTAAAGGGCAGCTCGCGCCACTTCATGCGCGCGCGGCCTTCCTCCACAGCCTGAATCGCGCGCGCGTAGCGCGCGGCGTTCGCGGCAAGCTCCGCTTCCTCAATGCCTTTTTCACCGACGTATCCGGCCATCATGTTATTGTAATCGACCCTGACGCGCATCGCATTGCGCCAGGCACCGTCGGTATATGTTCCGCCCATCGGAAAACCTCCGCAGTCCAAGATTGGCTTATTATATCACATAAACCCCGCTTTGCCCTCATAAATTTGACGGGAGGCAGACTATGGACCCGAAGCGACGGCGTATCTTCATCCTATCCGTTTCGGCGCTCATCCTCGCCGCGGCAATGCTCGCGGCGTCGCTTCTTCTTGGCGCCAAAACATACGGCCACATCAGCGTGTACGTCGTCGATGCCTATACGCTCGCTCCGTTGAAAAACGCCGCCGTCGTGCTGCCCGAAAGCGGAATCGCGAGCTATACGAACGACCGCGGCGTCGCGTTCCTATCCTCTGTTCCCATCGATATGAAGAGCGATTTCATCGCGCTCACGGGCGCGTCCTACGGGGAAATTACGATGATCGTCTACGCGGACGGTTATCTTCCCTGCGTATGGCTCAAGGTGCACATGTCGCCCGGGCGGGTGAGAAACGGGCCGACCATCTATATGTTCCCCGAGGGCAGCGAAAGCGTCAGCGTGGCGGTTTTCACCGAAGCGCCGGACGACGCGCTTATGCTGGACTTCGTAAATCGCTGCGCGCCGCCACGATAATTTAACATTCGGCATATTCCTAAAGTCGCATCGGGGATGATATAATCCCTTTATGGACGAGAAGTCAGCAAAACGCAAAAAAGTGAAAAACGAATGGAAGCAGACCTGGTCCCTGCTTCCCTGGCTTTTATTGTTGCCCGCAGGATACGGGCTGACGAGGCTTGCGGCCGCGTATCCGGACAAGACCGAGCTGATTTACAGCGAGGGCTTCTACCCGATTATCAGCTCTGTATTCGGTAAAATCTCATCGTTCCTGCGCTGGGTTTCGCTCGCGGAGATTTTAATTTGCCTCGGCGCGCTGTTACTCGTGCTGCTCGCGATCTTCAAAATCATCGGCCTTTTAACGGGAAAGGTTAGCGTGGCGCGCTTCGTGGGTTTTATCCTGTCCGTATGCATCGCGGCGAGCGTGCTGTTCGACGTTTTCTATATCAATTGGGGATTTAATTACTTCCGTCCGGCGCTTAGCGCGCGCATGGAGCTCGACGCCGAGCCGAGGCCCGTCGAGGAGCTCGAGGCGCTCTGCTATCGGCTCGCGGCGGAGGCGGCAACGCTTCGCGAAGAGGTAAGCGAAGATGAAAACGGCGTCTTCACGCTGCCGGAAGGGTACGCCGCGTATTTCAACCAGATACCGACCGCCTATCATAACCTTGGCCTAAAGGAAGAGATGTTCGCCCGCAAGACCTACGCGGCCAAAGGCGTGTTCGCCTCGGAAGGGCTGAGTTACGCGGGCATCGCCGGCATTTTCATCCCCTTTACGTGCGAGGCGAACGTCAACGTCGACCAGCCAGCGCTGCTGCTTCTTTCCTCCGCGGCGCACGAAACGGCGCATTATCTTGGCATTGCGGCGGAGGACGAGGCCAACTTTGTCGCCTACCTCGCGTGCAAAAATTCCACGATCCCGGCGATACAGTATTCCGGCGTGATGCTGGCGCTTATCAACTGCATGAACAAGCTTTACGCGGCGGACAGCGACCTCTACGCGGGCGTACACGCGCTTTATACCCCCAATATGCTGCAAGACCTTTCGGATTACAGCTGGTATTGGTCAACCTTCGAGGGCCCCGTCGAGGAAAAGGTCACCGAGATCAACGACAATTACCTCAAGTTCAACGAGCAGGAAAACGGCGTCAAGAGCTACGGCATGATGGTGGACCTGCTGCTTGCATACACCGCGAAAAACCCGCAGGATTAGTTAACCGAAGAGCGAAATTGCCTTTTTCAGAACGGAAGCGGCCACGGGCGCGGCAACGGCGCCTCCCCCGCCTCCGTTTTCTATGACCACGCAGATCGCGTAGGGATGCTCCCCTGAATCGATAAAGCCCGCGAACCACGCGTGCGGCAGTATGTCCGCGCTCGAGGAGACCTCCGCCGTGCCCGTCTTGCCGCAGACCGTATAGCCCTCGATTTGCGCCTTCGTACCCGTCCCCTCGGCGACGGTACGCCTCATGCATGCCTTGAGGAAATCCGCCTCGTTGCCCTTAAGAAGGGTTTTGTACACGGCGGGCGTAAGCGCGGCCTCGGCGTTCCCCTCCGGCGCGGCGAGCCGATACAAGAGCTTCGGTTCCATCGCGACCCCGCCGTTGGCGACGGCGCAGGTCAGCAGGCACATGTGCATGGGCGTCACGATATCCGTATGCTGGCCGACGCCGCTCCAAGCGAGCTCAAAGTCCGTCGCGCTGACTCCGTACGATCCGCTGTAGACCACGACTTCATTGAAAACAAGCTCCCCGTTGAAGCCGAGTTCCTCTGCCACGGCCCTGATTTTATCCGCCCCAAGCTCGAGCGCGAGCCTGGCGAAGACGTTGTTGCAAGAGACCGAGAACGCTTCCTCAAGCGTCAATTCACCATGTATCTCGCCGTCGAAATCGCGCAACAGCGCGTAGCCTTCCTTGACGTTTCCCTCGGCGTCGAACGCTTCCGCCGCGTTTTCGACGAACGTCCCCGTCTTTTTATCAAAAACAAGAACCCCGGTACAGGTGAACGTCCTTTCTGTCACGTTTGGTAAATAGCGCAGCGCGGCGATGGCCGTCACAAGCTTAAAGGTCGAACCGGGGGTATACTTCCCCATGGTGGCGCGGTTGACGAGGCTGCTTGACGCGGGCTCGTACTCTCCTGAGGCGAACAGATCGATTTTAGACAAATCGAAGGAGGGCGAACTGGTCGAGGCGAGGATCTCCCCTGTTTTATAGTTCATGACGACGATAGCTCCACTTCTCCCGTCGAGCTGCTCATAGGCATATTCGCAAAGCCGCGCGTCGATGGTGAGATAGACGTCCGAGCCGCGTCGCTTCTCCCCGGAGAGGAGCTCCTCGAGCCGCGCGCCAAGATCCGCGTCGAACCCTAGAAGGTAGCGCGCGAAGAGGGACTGCGCGCCGATGGTCTGCCCGCCGCTGTCGCCGAGGACATGCGCGACGCTCAGGCGGAGCGCGTCGCGCTCGTTGTACGTCCGCTTTCCGTCCGCGTCCGTCGAGGCGAGGGTTCCCCCGTTGCGGTCGAGTACGTCCCCCGCGACGACGCGCGACTTCTGCGCCGTAACGCGCGTGTTGTAAGGGCTTGCGAACCAATAGTCGCCGTACAAATCGATGACGTAAACAAGGTATGCCGCCAGCAGCGCGAAGAGCAGCAGGAATACGACGAGCAGCGTTTTCATATTGCGCGATGTGTTCATTCCCCCGCCTCCTCCAGCTTTTTTTCCAGCGCGGCGCCGCTATGCGAGCAGACGCCCTGCAGGATGCCCGCGATTATCATGAACGCGATCATGGAGCTTCCGCCATAGCTGACAAAGGGCATCGTGATGCCTGTGAGCGGGATGAGCTTGATCACGCCGCCGACGATGATGAACGTCTGCACCGCGATAAGCGACGCGCAGCCGAACGCACACAGCGAGGAAAAGCGATCCTCGCTCGAAAGCGCGATCATCACGCCGCGTACGACGACGAGCGCGTAGATTGCGATGACGCCCACGCCGAAGAGGATGCCGAATTCCTCGCAGATGACCGCAAACACATAATCCGTGCGGTACGCGGGTATCAACGCGGGCGAGCCAAGGCCAAGCCCTTCGCCCCACAGGCCTCCGGAGGCGATGGCCATCAGCCCCTGCGCGATCTGGTAGCCGCTCGTCGAATACGTGGCCCACGGATCAAGCCACGCGCCCACGCGCGCCTTGACATGGTCGAAGGCGAGATAGCTGACACACGCGCCGGCCCCTCCCGCGAAGAGGCCGAGCAGGGTTATCCCGAGCCTGCCCGTGACGGCGTAGAACAGAATGAGGAATACGCCCGCGACGAGCACCGCCGCGCCGAGATCCCTTTGCAGCACCAGCAGCGCCGCGACGGCGAGGGTGAACAGGATGGACGGCGTCAGCGAGCGGATCGTGAGCGCGTTGGTCATGGCGCTTGCGAGCGCGACGATGAGCGCGACCTTGACGAATTCCGAGGGCTGGAACAGGAAGCCGCCCACGCTGATCCAGTTTTTCGCGCCGCCCGACTCCTTGCCCAAGAACAGCAGCGCCACGAGAATAAGGATGCTTACGAGCGCGAGCGGAAGGCTCAGCACCCTGAGGATCGCGGGCTTCTTCATGACGGCGCAGGCGAGGCACATCGCCGCGCCGCCCGCGAGCGCCATGAGCAGCTGGTGCAGCGCGGAAGACGCCGACATTCTGTATTGCACAGCCATGCCGAGCACCGTAAGGAACGCGATAAGAATGAACAATATTCTGTCTGCATGCGGCGCAATCCACAACAGCGCGATGTATTCCGCAAGCACAAGAAGGCACAGCAGCAGCCCAAAGAGCAGCGCGATTCCGTCGAACTCTTCTTTTGAAAACGCGAGCATGAGAAAGCACGCCGCCGTGAAGATCAGCACGGAGCAAAGCAGGGTTGCGACGCTCACATGCCTAATCCTCCTCATCGCGCGCCTCCTCGAAACCGGGTCTGCGCTTCCTGCATGCGAAGCAAACGTCCTGCATCCAGACGACGTCCCCATCCGAAAGGGAAGTCCTTCGCGCAGGCTTCACGCCGTTGACCTCGCAAAAGCGCCTTTGCCTCGTCTGCAGCACGGCTTCGCCGCGTTTGTAGAAGATGCGCGCGTGCTCCTCCATTAGGTCCGTGCGCGGCAGCGGCACGTCGCAATCTTCCGCAGAGCCAATGTAGGTATCCTCGCACAGCGGGAACCATTTTCCCCTGTATCCCGCGGGCTCGAGTATTTCGATGCCGCGTATGGGAAGCCCCGCGATTCGGCGGATAACGCTGAGCCTCCGGCTCTCGATTAGGGAGCGCGCGATGGTAGAGAGGATGACGAAGGCGATAAAAAACACAAATAGGTACCGCATGACGGACGCGGCGACGGAATAAGCCGTTTCGTTCATGGCGATACCTCCGGAATATTCTTCGTTTATTCTACCATAAGCC
>DATMYG010000057.1:0-6539 GCA_035561055.1 Clostridia bacterium
GCAGGAGCTGTTCGTCAAGGCCATCGATGGCGTCAGCTTCTCCCTCAAGCCCGGCGAAACGCTGGGACTCGTGGGCGAATCCGGCTCGGGCAAGAGCACGGTCGCCTACGACGTGGTGGGCATGTACAGCCCGACGAGCGGTTCCATCCGCTTCAAAGAGCAGGAGATCGGCATGCTGCTGCGCGACAGGCCGCTGAGCCTCAAAAAGGAGATCCAGATCGTTTTCCAGGATCCCGGTACGTCGCTCAACCCCAAGCGCACGGTCTATAAAATACTCGAGCTTCCGCTTCGCATCCACCACGTCTGCGAGCCCAAGGACTATCTCAAGTACGTGGCGCGGCTGATGGACCTCGTGGAACTGCCCTACGAATACATGTATAAGTACCCGTCGGCGCTGGGCGGCGGAGAGCGGCAGATGGTTGCGATCGCCCGCGCGCTCGCGACCGATCCGCAGCTCATCGTGCTCGATGAGCCGACGAGCGCCTTGGACGTTTCCGTGCAGGCTAAGATCATCAACACGCTCCTGCGCCTGCAAAAGGAGATGAACCTCTCCTACCTGTTCATTACGCACGATTTGAGCCTGATGCGAAACGTCGCGAGCCGCGTGGCCATTATGTATCTCGGCAAGATCGCCGAGATCGCGCCCACGGAGGATTTCTTCCGCAATCCGCGGCATCCGTACACGAAGATGCTGCTCTCCTCTATCCCTGTCGTCAGCCGGGAGGAGGAGGCTTACAGGCCGGAACGGATCGAGTCGCGCGGCGAAATCCCCAGCCCCGTCAACGTGCCGCCGGGATGCAGCTTCAACACGCGCTGCCCCTTCGCCTTCGAGAGGTGCCTCAGGGAGGACCCCACCCCCGTCACGCTGGACGACGCGCATACGCACATGGTCAGATGCCATTTGTTTGAATGAGAGGGTAAGAGATGGAATACAGGAAATTCAGGCTGAAAAGCAAACAGGATATCGAGGACTTCCTCACGGGCTGCGCGTTCTACGGCACAGGCGGCGGCGGGAACACGGCGGCCGGCCGTGCGTCGCTGACAAGATGCCTTGAGCAGGGATACGACATTACGCTCATGCGTCCCGAGGAAATCGACGACGACGCGCTCTACTGCAGCGTGTTCTTCATGGGCAGCATCGCGCCCAAGACCGAGGAAGTGCTCCGGGAGATGGAGCGCGGCGGCTATACCGAGCGCAAATATGTTCTCGAGGACATCCTCATCGGCGCGGTGCGCTCGCTCGAGCAATTCCTGGGCAGGAAGGTATCCGGCCTCGTGATTGTGGAGCCCGGCGGATCCAACGCGGCCTGCTGCATGGCGGCGGGATACAAGATGGACATGCCCGTGCTCGACGGCGACCCCGTTGGCCGCGCGGTACCCGAGATGATGCAGGGTCCCCTCGCCATGCAGGGAAAGAACTGCCTGCCCGCCGTTTACTTCGATTCCTGGGGCAACAGCAACGTGACCATTGAAGCTTCGGGGTACCCTGCGATGGAACGTATCGGCAAGTTCCTTAGCCAGGCGTCCTACGGCGAAATGGCCGAGGCGGGCTATGTTCTGGAGGGCCGCGAGGTCAGAAAGATTCTTATCCCCAACACGCTCTCGCGCGCGTGGCGCGTGGGCCAGGCCATTAACCGTGCCGCCGAAGAGGGACGCGACCCGCTCGCCGCAGCGGCGGAAGCTTCCGGCGGCCGCGTGGTCGCCATGGGCACGCTGCGCGAGGTAAAGACGCGCGACGCGGACGGCTACTACTGGGGTACCTATATTATAGAGGGCGAGGGTGCGTACGCGGGCAATGCCTATAAGGTCTGGTTCAAGAACGAAAACCATATCCTCTGGATCAACGACGCTCCCGCGGTCACCAGCCCCGACCTAATCACGCTCCTCAACGCCAAAACCGGCGCGCCCATTCTCAATACCTTCCTCAAAGAAGGCGAACGCGTGGGCATCGTGACGAACCCGTCCGATCCGTTCTATATGTGCGACAAGGCCGTCGAGGTATTCGGCCCGCGCGCTTTCGGCTTCGATTTCGACTATGTTCCGTATCCAAAGGATTGAGAAAGGAGCAACACGGTGCAAAGCAGTCAGTATTCCGGCTTTTATAAGCTCTCGATCGGGCAGCGCCTCGAGGAGGTCGCGGAGTTTGCGCATCTGAGCGAGGAGGAGAAGCAAATTCTCCTCAACACGGGCAACATCACCCACGATACGGCCGACCATATGATAGAAAACGTCGTGGGCGGCTACGCGCTGCCCATGGGCGTCGCGCTCAATTTCCTCGTCAACGGCAAAGAGAGGCTCATCCCCATGGTCGTGGAAGAACCCTCGGTCGTCGCCGCCGCCAGCAACGCCGCCAAGATGGCGCGCGGCACGGGCGGCTTTTTCGCGAGCTACACGGGTTCTATCATGATCGCGCAGATCCAGATATTGGGCGTTGCCGACCCCGCGTGCGCACGCATGCGCGTCTACGAGAACAAGGATAAGATCCTCGCCATCTGCAACGAGAGGGACCCCGTGCTTGTCAAATTCGGCGGCGGCGCGCGGGATATCGAAGTCCGCGTGCTCAAAAGCGAGGAAGGGGACATGCTCGTCGTGCATCTCCTAGTCGACACGCTCGACGCCATGGGCGCGAACTGCGTCAATACCATGGCCGAGACCGTCGCGCCCTTCCTCGAGGGCGTCACGGGCGGCAAGGTATATTTGCGTATCCTCTCGAACCTCGCGGTGCACCGCCTCGCGCGGGCGCGGGCAACCATTTCGAAGGAAGCCCTCGGCGGTGAGGACGTCGTGGACGGCATCGTCAAGGCGTACCGCTTCGCGGCGGCGGACCCGTTCCGCGCGGCCACGCACAACAAGGGCATCATGAACGGCATCAGCGCGGCGGTCGCCGCCACGGGCAACGATACGCGCGCCATCGAAAGCGGCGCGCACGCCTACGCCGCGATCTCCGGGCAATACAGTCCGCTCTCGCGCTGGGAAAAGGACGCCGCGGGCGACCTCGCGGGTTCGCTCGAAATGCCCATGGCCGTAGGCCTTGTGGGCGGCGCCACCAAAACGCACCCCGCCGCGCGCGTCGCGGTAAAGATACTGGGCGCGGCGAGCGCGCGCGAGATGGCGGAAGCCTTCGCGGCGCTGGGTCTCGCGCAGAACCTCGCGGCGCTCAAAGCGCTCGCGACGGAGGGCATCCAGCGCGGCCATATGTCGCTGCACGCGCGCAACATCGTTTCCTCCATCGGCGTGACGGGCGACGCGGGCGACGCGATCGTCAAGCGCATGATCGAGGAGAAGAACGTCAACGCGGAGTACGCTAGAAAGCTCGCCGTTGAGCTCGGCGTCACCCTGTAAACACAAGCGGAAAGGAGCGGAACCCATGTCGTTGATACTCACGGGCGAGGAACAGGCAATCCTCGCGGGGAAAGAGGGCGCGGCGCGCCAGTTCGCCATGGAGATTCTCGTCAAGGTCGCGGAGGGCTCCGGCGCTGCGCGGCTGATTCCCATCTCGAGCGTACACCTGGTGCTGCACGCCTACAAAAGCGCGTTCGACGCGGGCGTCATCGCCGCCGAGAAGATCGCCGACATGGGCGCGAAGTTCTCGGTGCCGACCACCATCGACCCCTACGGTATGGATGCGGAGGACTGGCGTGCAGCGAAAACACCGGAGCAGTACGCCGTCATGCAAAAGCGGCTCGAGGCCGCGGTCATGCGCATCGGCGTCATTCCGGTGTGGACGTGCACGCCGTATTACGGCTTCAACATGCCCCGCTTTGGAGAGAACGTGGCCTGGTCGGAATCGAGCGCGGTCGCCTTCGTCAATACAGTGCTGGGCGCGCGCACCAACCGCCAGAGCGCCATCGTGGACATCTGCTGCGGCATCCTCGGCAAAGCGCCCGAGGTCGGGCTGCACCTGACGGAAAACCGGTACGGCGAAGTGCTCGTCAAGCTCAACATCGACCGCCCGCTCAAGGACTGGGAATTCCCCGCGCTGGGCTTCCGGCTCGGGCGGCTTCTTGGCAACCGCATCGGCGTCGTGGACGGCGTGAAAGGCTCCCCCGTAACGGAAAACATGAAGTCCCTGTGCGCGGCCGCGGCAGCCTCCGGCTCCGTCGCGCTGCTGCACGTGGTGGGCGTCACGCCGGAAGCGCCCACGCGCGAGGCCGCCTTCGGCGGCAGGGAGCCGAAGGAAACCGTGGAAATCGGCGAAGCGGAACTCCTCGAGACCCGCGCGAAGATGAACACCCACAAGGGCGGAGACGTGGACATCGTCGCCCTCGGCTGCCCGCACTACACCATCAACGAAATCGTCAAGGTGCGCGACCTGCTCGCAGGTCGCAAGGTCAGCCCGAGGGTTGCTTTCTGGATTTACGCCAACTCCGCCGCCATTGCCATGGCGGAAAAGATGGGCATCCGCAAGGAATTGGAGGACGCGGGCGTCACCTTCCGCGCGGGCACGTGCATGATCATTTCCCCCATCAAGGAATGGGGCTTTAAGGTCATGATGACGGATTCGGGCAAATGCGTGCACTACGGCCCCATGGAATGCGGCACCGAAATGCTCTTCGGCGGAACCGGCGAATGCGTGGAAGCCGCCGTCGCGGGCCATGTCGTCTCGTGAAAGGAGGAAGCCATGAGCGTTTATAAAGGCCGCACCGTCGTCGAGGGCGGTATTGTGGAGGGAGAAGCGCTGGTAAGCGCGATGCCTTTCGGCTTTTTCGGCGGCGTGAACCCGGGTACGGGCGTCGTCATCGACCGCTGGCACGACCTATTTGAGCAGAACATGAAGGGGAAGATTCTGATCTATCCCGAAGGGCGCGGCTCCACGGTGGGCGCCGCCATCATCCTTGAGCTGGTGCGCACGGGCTGCGCGCCCAAGGCGATCCTGTTCAACGCCAGCGAGATCATCACGGTCACGGGCGGCGTGCTCGCCAAGAAATTCTACGATACCGACCTGCCCATGCTGGATCGTTTCGGCTGCGACATCACCAAGGCCGTCAAAACGGGCGACATCGTGCGGGTCAATCCCGCCGAAGGAACTGTGGAAATTCTCTCGTCGAAGTAGTATCATAACCATCGAGCCACCGCGCGGCTGCCTCCTGGCAGCCGTACGGTTATGCCCGGAAGATGAACGGAGGAGTACGATGAACAGGGACAATTACAAGCTAATCGAGAACCTGCGGCACGAGCTGCACATGCACCCCGAGCTTTCCAACCATGAGGTATGGACCAAAGCGCGGCTGATGACGTTCCTTCGCGAGCACACGAGCCTTGAAGTGCATGACGGCGGCAAGTGGTTCTTCGCCGTCCACCGCGAGGGCGAGGGGCTTAAGAACATCGCCTTCCGCGCGGACTTCGACGCGCTGCCTATAGACGACCTGTGCGATTTGCCCTACCGCTCGCAGATCCCGCACGTCTCCCACAAGTGCGGTCACGACGGGCACGCCGCAGCGCTGTGCGGCCTCGGCCTCGAGCTCGAAGGCAAAAAAACGGGCAGGAACGTCTTTTTGATCTTCCAGCACGCGGAGGAAACCGGGGACGGCGCGTGGGACGCGCGCGACTTTGTGCCGGACAATAACATAGATGAAATCTATGCGTTCCACAACGTCGTGCCCTGCGAGCTGAACGCGGTCGTGTGCAGCTACGGCACGAGCAACTATGCTTCAAAGGGGATGATCGTCGAGCTCGTCGGCACGCCGACGCATGCGAGCATACCCGAGGCGGGCAGGAACCCGGCCTACGCGCTCTCCAACATCGTGGTTGCGCTCGAGGAAATCGCGAGCCCTGCGCACTACACGGGCAAGGTGCTCTGTACGGTGATCCAGCTCGCCTGCGGCGAACGCGCCTTCGGCACCGCCGCCAGCCGCGGCCAGCTCCTTTTGACCATCCGCGCCGAGCACGAGGCGGAGCTGGATCAGCTTCAGGCGCGCATCGAACAGGAAGCGCGCGCGCAGGCGGAGCGTTACGGACTTGAGTGTTCCTTCTCCTTTGAGGATTCTTTCCCGGAGACGGTCAACGAAAAGGCCAGCGTGGATAAGGTCTTCGCCGCGGCCAAAGCGCTCGGCTACCCCTGCGTGGTCAAGCCTGGCAACCGGGCTTCCGAGGACTTCGGCCACTTCCTTAAGAAGGCGCCCGGAGCGCTCTTCTTCATCGGCGGAGGGGCGGACAGGCCCTCGTTCCACACGTCATACTACGACTTTACGGATTCCATCATGGAAACCGCGGTGGAAGTATTTAAAAAGCTCATTGAGATGTAAAAATGCCACATCGGGCGTGCCGCAGCGCGAAAACGTTGCGGCACGCCTCTTTTTTTGGTATGCTCAACGAGAATCCAACAGTGGGGGAGGAACCGCCATGCTGCGCGGCCCCCGACGGAAATCCGTTTTGCGTGGTACATTGCTGAGAGCCGAACCGACTGAACCTAAAACTCGATGGCGGAGGAACATATGATTGAACAGCTTATGGGGGAAGAGCGCTTCCAATTCATAAATACGGAACATAAACAATTCATCTGCGCATTCACCAAAGCTTTGGAGGATATGGGCTATACG
>DATMYG010000058.1:0-22368 GCA_035561055.1 Clostridia bacterium
TGGAGGAAGCAATATGTCCGGCTCGGTAAGGGATATCACTAAGATCGGCCGCACGGTGCGGCGGTACGCCGATCAGGCGATCAGCGCCCACGGCGTCAGCTTTTCGGAATACGAATGCCTGCATTTCATCCGGCATAACCCCGGGGCGAATCAGGAAAGGCTGTGCGCCTGGCTCAATGTGGACAAGGCCGCAATCGCGCGCATGGTGGCAAGCCTCGAGACGAAAGGGTACCTCAGGCGCGAGGCGGGCGTCGCAGATAAGCGCGCCAAACGCCTGTTCGTGACGGAAAAGGATAAGGAAATCAAGCAGGTCACCGAAGCGGCCGAATACCGTTTCTACAACTGGCTGATCGAAGGGCTCGATCCGGACGAGCTCGAGACTTTTTTCAGGGTATTGCACGAGATCTACGAAAGGTCCAAGGACGCGGGCAAGCGCGGCTTTACCAACATCGATATCGATTAATTGCGCGTATTCGCCATCCCGCGGGGATCGGCTGAATCCATATCAAATTCAAGGGAGTCTGTCCAATGGAAGATCTGGTCAGGAAACCGAAGCTGGACGCCAAGGCGAAAAGCGTCATTGCAGTGGTCGTCATGTTCGGCATTATCAGCTGTTTCGGCGACATCATTTACGAGGGAGGACGTAGCGCCAACGGCCAATATTTCAACCTTCTTTCCGTAAGCGCGACGAAGGTTGGCATCATCTACGGCATCGGCGAGTTTCTGGGTTACGCGTTGCGCCTTATTTCCGGCCGTATCTCGGATAAAACCGGCAAGCACTGGCTGCTTATTTTCATCGGTTATGGCACGCTTTGCGTGGTGCCGTTCATGGGCCTTACCACCAACTGGACGGTTCTGTGCACTTTGGTCCTGCTTGAGCGCATCGGAAAGGCCCTGCGCAACCCGCCCAAGGACACCATCCTCTCGCAGGTCGCGGAAAATCACGTCGGCACGGGCTTCGTGTTCGGCCTGCAGGAAGCGCTCGACCAACTCGGCGCGTTCTCCGGCCCGCTCGTGTTCACGCTGGTCTTCCTGATTACCGGCAAGGAAAATGTGGAAGCCTACCAGCTCGGCTATAAGCTTCTAGTCTTCGCCTTCGCGCTCGTGATGGGCTCCGTCTACGTCGCTTACCGCCGCGTGTCCAAATTCAACCTCACCCGCGAGGGGGAAACCATCGAGCGCGGGTCGGATAAGCTCACGCCGGTCTTCTGGATCTACTGCGCGTTCGCCTTCCTCTCGACGTTCGGCTTTGTGGCGTACAGCATTATCGGATTCCATCTCAAGGACAAGGGCGTCATGCCGGATTCGGAAATCACCCTCATGTACTCCATCGCCATGATCGTGGACGCCGTAATGGCCATAATCATCGGCAAACTCTACGACGTAATCAAAAAGAAGAGGAACAACAAGAAGGCGGGCCTGCTGACGCTGATCTTCATCCCCTTCGCGACGCTGACCATCCCCTTCCTCACGCTTGGCGAGAGCAGGTGGCTCGTGGTCGCCGGGTTCGTGATGTTCGGCGTCATCATGGGCGCGCACGAGACCATCATGCGCTCCGCCATCGCGGACATCACGTCCTTTCGTAAGCGCGGCACAGCCTACGGCATCTTCAACTGCGCCTACGGCCTCGCGTTCCTCGCGGGCAGCAGCCTCATGGGCTGGATGTACGACCACGTGAGCGTCGCCGCCATAGGCGCGCTGGTCGTTGTGATCGAAGCCGCCGCGCTCGCTGTGTTCTTCGTGATGCGGCGCAGCGTCAACAAGGTCGACGCGCCGCAGGCCTAAAAGGACAGGCGGACGACGTCCGCCCCTTCGCCAGCAATACAGGCCCGGACGCGATTCATGGCGCGCAAGGGCACAAAAGCGCCGAGTTCGCACGATCCGGCGCTTTTCGTTTATTCATAGGGAAGGAATCGGAATGCAATTATTCTCTCCCGTCCATATGGCTTTCCTTGCCCGTGATGTCCTCGATGGTCATGCGGTAGAGGCGCACATGGCCGTTGGGCTTCTCGGCGCAGCGTTTGCCGTTGGGGTTGGACGCGGCGAATTTCCGGCATATCTCATAGAGCGCCTGCGCTTTTTCCGCGCTGTCCTCGGGGAGAAGTTCCACAGCGCCCGTGGCGACGACGCTGCGGTAGCGCATCGTCATCTTCTCGGGCCAGGCCTCGGCGAAGGAAACGGCGCTCACGCAGGCGTGTGGGTTCCTTTCGAGCATATCGACTTTTTTGCCCGCGTCGGCGCAGTGGAAATAGAGCCTGTTTTCGATGAGCGCGTGGGAAATCGGCACGCCGTAAGGCTCGTTCCCGTCCGCAAGGCACAATGTCGCCCATGGCGCCTTCGCAAGCTCCGCGAGCGCCCAGGCTGCGTCCCGTTCCTTTTCGGGGTTGTTCCTCAATTTACCCATATCCGTCTCCTCCCGCCGCACGAAGCGACGTGTCCTCGTTCATTTTCTGCATACAGGATAGCATACGGCAGTCCCGTATGCAAAGAGAAAGCGGAAAAGACTGCCCGCATATTGGAACGAGCCCGGTTCTATGGTAGAATCAGATTATGAATACGAACATCGCAGCATACAAAAACGGCAGGTGGGTGCAGGAGATCCTCGCCCTTCAGCACGCTGACGGGAGCTGGGGGCACTTCCACTCCCTAGGCGGCCCGATCTCCGAGCGGTCCATGACCACCGAGCAGGCGCTCCGGCGGCTGCAGATCCTTGGCTTTACGCGCGACGATCCCGCCGTCGCCAGGGCGCTCAATTATCTCCACGCCTGCCTCGCGGGAGAGTGTACGCCGCCCGACAGGCGCGAAAAAACGCATGACTGGGACGCTTTCGAGCAGTTGACGCTCGCGACATGGGTTCGCCGCTTCCGCCAAGACGATCCTCTCGCGAACGCCGTGGCCGCGAAATGGCGCTACACCATAGAGAACGCCTTCTCATCCGACGCGTTCAGCGAAGCGGATTATCTGCGAGCTTACGCCGAAGCCTTCGGCAAAAAGGCCAAGGGGGACAGGCTCGTCGATTTCGTGGCGTTCTATCCCATATCCCTGCTCGCGGGTGAGATCGGCCCCGCTGTCGAACGGGCGTACTTCGACTATATCCTTTCGCGCGAAAATGGTATTTACTACATCTACGGCAAGTCCCTGCTGCGCACGCCGGAGACGTTCCAATCGAAGGAAGCGAGCCGGTACCTCGCCGCGGTCGAGCTGCTGCTCAGATATCCAAACGCGTACGTGCGCGAGAGCCTAAAGCACGTTGCCGCGTGGCTCACGGAGCACCGGAAGGAGGACGGCTCCTTCGACATGGGACAGGCCGTGCGCGACGGGGTATATTTTCCGCTTTCCGACTCGTGGCGGAACCCGGACGACCGCAGGCGCGACTGCACGCGACGGATCGAGACAATCATTGCCGGGCTCACGGCATCATCGACCTGAGGGAGGTTATCATGAAAAAGTGCGACCCGCTCACTTCCAGGCCCGAGGAATGCAACTACTCGTTTTTCAACCACAAGGATTGCGAGTTCTTTCCCTGCCACCCGATCGAGCATCCCGAGGACTTCAACTGCCTGTTCTGCTACTGTCCGCTCTACGCTCTGGGCGACAAATGCGGGGGCAACTTCAACTACACCGAAAAGGGCGTCAAGGACTGCAGCAAGTGTATGGTGCCGCACAGGCGGAACAGCTACTCCTACATCGTCAGGAAATTTCCCGAGCTCGCGGAGCTCGCGAGGAAGAAGGAATAGCGAAGCTCCTGCGTTTGCGAAAAGCAGGCGGATATGTTACACTTTTTATAATGTCGGCCTATAAAGGAGATGAGTTGCGTGAAGATTCATGAATCCGCCGAGATGTACCTTGAAACGATTCTGGTCCTCAGCCGCAGGTATCCCAGCGTGCGCTCCATAGACGTCGTGGGCGAGCTGGCCTTTAAAAAATCGAGCGTGAGCGTGGCGATGAAAAAGCTGCGCGAGAACGGCTACATCGAAATGGACGACGAGGCGCATATCACCCTGACCCCGGCGGGCCGCAGGATCGCGGAGGCCGTGTACGAGAAGCACACGTTCCTCTCCGACTGGCTCGCAAGCCTTGGCGTGGAGGCCAGGACCGCGGCGGAGGACGCCTGCCGCATGGAGCACGTCATCAGCCTGGAAAGTTTCGAGGCCATCAAGAAGCACGTCGAGCAGCACGGGCAGTAGTGATCGCAACCGAAGCGCGGCCGGTATCCCGGCCGCGCAACATATTATCTTCCATCCTCCCCCGGCTCGGGCCAGGGGATTTTTTGATTGGAGCCGCGCGCGCGCGACGGCTTCTTCACAGGTGGGAAAGAGCTCCAAGCCCGCGCGTCGTACACGGCGACAGCGGTGAGCGCGAGCACGCCCGCGACGGGGCCAATGAAGTCCGGCGCGCCAAACGCGTCCCGTACGCTCTGCGCGGCGTAAACCGCCGTCTCGCACGCGAGCGTCACGATTAAGCCCGTCAGCGCCTTGTTCCGGTTGAGCAGGGAGGCGAGCAGCACGGCGAGGAAAACCTCCGGCAGCGTCAGCGCAAGGCCGACAACGCTATTCAATAATAGCAACGCGGATTCCCCGTACTCCGCGCCCAAGAGAATGTAGGAAACGTTCACCAGCACGACGTCGACGACCTTGTAGACAAGCATGGGCAACACGACGCCTATGCCGAACGCGAGCGTTTCATAAGCGCTCCTACGCTGTGCGAGGGGCTTTTTGAGCATGACGAACATCGCAAGGCCAACCAGCGCGCCCGTTGTGAGCGCGAGGTAGAAGGCGGCCGCTTCATGCTCGATAAAGGAAACGGACGCGAAAGCCGAGACGACGGCGTTTGCGACAAGCAGCAGCGCGGACGCGCCGACGTAGCCGATCGCCATGCAGGCAAGGCCAAGCAGGACAGGCATGCCGATGGCGATTCCCTTTTTTCTAATATCGAACAGCAGCCATGCGGCGGCGGCGGCGAGCGCCGCGGCGAGGGCGATGGCGAGGCAGGATAGAATCATAGTATACCTCTTGATTGGACGGCGACAAAAAACGGCGCGCTTGTTACGGCGCGCCGCTTTTCGCAACTCTTAGATGAGTTCCACGACGGCCATTTCGGCGGCGTCTCCGCGGCGGGGCCCGAGCTTATAGATCCGGGTATAACCGCCCTTGCGTGCCTCGTATTTGGGCGCGAGTTCGCGGAAGAGCTTCTCCACGACGGGGTGAGGGGTCTCCTTCACGCGCACGGCGTATTCCTTCTTGCTCTCCTTGTCCTTGCGGGGCAGGGGCATATCGTAGAGATAGGCCATGATCTGCCTGCGGGCATGGAGCTTACCGGCCTGGTCGTTGGTCTTCTCGACCTTGACGATCTGCTGCTTCTCGTTGCGGGTCTCCTTCTCGACGGAGACGGTGTTCTTATATTCGCTGACGGCCAATGTGATGAGCTTCTCCGCGATAGGACGCAGCTCCTTGGCACGCGCCTCGGTGGTGACGATCTTCCCGTTCCACAAAAGCGCCGTCGTCAGGTTCCGGAGCATGGCGTCGCGCTGGTCGCTCGGCCTGCCAAGCTTACGGTTGGGCATATCCAGTAATCCTCCTTCGTTAATCTTCGTTGTGCCGGAGCGACAGGCCCAGCCCGCTGAGCTTCTGCTGGACCTCCTCGAGCGACTTGCGCCCGAGGTTTCGCACCTTCATCATTTCCTCCTCGTTGCGCTGCACGAGCTCCTCAACGGTGTTGATGCCTGCGCGCTTGAGGCAGTTATAGGAGCGAACTGAGAGGTCGAGCTCCTCGATGGTCATCTCGAGGATCTTCTCCTTCTTGTCCTCCTCCTTCTCAACCATGATTTCCACGCCCTGAACATGCTCTGTGAGGTTGATGAAGAGCAGCAGATGCTCCGTCAGGATCTTCGCCGCGAGGCTGACAGCCTCGTCCGGCTTGATACTGCCGTCGGTCCACACCTCGAGGGTGAGCTTGTCGTAATCGGTAATCTGACCTACACGGGTATCCTCCACGCGGAAGTTAACCTTGCGGATAGGGGTGAAAATGGAATCCACCGCGATCTGCCCAATGGGCATGTCGGGCTTTTTATTCTTTTCGGCGGAAACATAGCCGCGGCCGTGCTCCAGGATGATCTCCATGTAGAGCTTGGCGTTGGGGCCGAGGGTCGCGATGTGCAGCTCGGGGTTGATGATTTCCACGTCGGAATCGGCGATGATATCCCCCGCCTTGAGCTCGCACGCGCCGGAGGCGTCGATGATGACCTTCTTGCTGCCCTCGCTGTGAAGCTTCACGATGAGCTCCTTGAGGTTCAAAACGATCTCCGTGACGTCTTCCCTGACCCCTTCTATGGTCGTAAACTCATGCAGCACGCCGTCGATTTTGACGCTCGACGCCGCCACGCCCGGCAGGCTCGAGAGCAGCACCCGGCGCAGCGAGTTGCCAAGGGTCGTGCCGAAGCCGCGTTCGAGCGGCTCCACCACGAAACGGCCATAATTCTCGGTAATGTCCTCGCACTCTATTTTGGGTCTTTCGATTTCTATCATAGCTTTTTCCCCTCTCTTGATACTTGGTCAGTCGATAAGGGCGGCAAGTACATTCATTACCTGGAATAGAACTCGACGATGAGGTGCTCCTCGATGGTGAGGTCGATATCGTCGCGCGTGGGCAGGGTCGCGACCTTGCCTGTGAGATTTTCCGCATCGAACTCAAGCCACTTGGGCACGGGCTTGGAAACGCCCTGCTCGCGCAGCTCCTTGATGTAGGGGATGTCGCGGCTGCGCTCGCGCAGCGTGATCACCTGGCCGGGCTTCACGAGGTAGGAGGCGATGTCGATCTTCTCGCCATCTACGCGGAAGTGGCCGTGGTTCACGAGCTGGCGCGCCATGGGGCGGCTGGGGGCGAAGCCGAAGCGGTAGACGACGTTGTCAAGCCTGCGCTCGAGAAGGACGAGCATATTCTCGCCCGTCACGCCGCGCATGTTGCTCGCCGTGTCGTAATACTTCCTGAACTGCGTCTCGTTTACGCCGTAAGCGCGGCGGCACTTCTGCTTTTCGCGCAGCTGCGTGCCGTACTCCTTGGGCTTGCGCTGCCTGGCCTGGCCGTGCTGGCCCGGAGGGGTGTTGCGCTTGATGACGGCGCACTTGGCGCTGTAGCAGCGGTCTCCCTTGAGGAAGAGCTTCACGCCCTCCCTGCGGCACTGCTTGCAAACGGAATCCGTATATCTTGCCATAGGTCTCTTGCTGCCTCCTTAAACTCTTCTGCGCTTGGGCGGGCGGCATCCGTTGTGGGGGATGGGCGTCACGTCCTTGATCATGTTGACCTCGAGGCCGGTGGTCGCGAGCGCGCGGATGGCGGATTCGCGTCCCGAGCCGGGGCCCTTTACATAGACCTCAACCGTGCGCAGCCCATGCTCCATCGCCGCGCGCGCGGCCGCCTCGGCGGCCATCTGCGCCGCGAAGGGCGTGCTCTTCTTGCTTCCGCGGAAGCCGAGCCCGCCGGCGGAAGCCCACGCGATGGCATTGCCCTGCAGGTCCGTGATGGTGACCATGGTGTTGTTGAAGGAGGAACGGATGTGCGCCGCGCCGCGCTCGATGTTCTTCTTCTCGCGGCGCTTGCGGGCGCCAGCCTTCTTTACCTTGCCTTTTGTTGCGGTAGCTGCCATGTTCGCTTTCCCTCCTTACTTCTTTCTGCCGCCGACCTGGCGCTTGGGACCCTTGCGGGTGCGGGCGTTCTGCTTTGTGCTCTGCCCGCGCACCGGCAAACCCTTGCGATGACGCACGCCGCGGTAGCAGCCGATCTCGATGAGGCGCTTGATATTCATGGAGGTTTCGCGCCTAAGGTCGCCCTCCACCTTTACGTTGTGATCGATGTACTCCCTGAGCTTAGTGACGTCGGCCTCGCTCAGATCGCGCACGCGGATGTCGGGATCGACGCCGGTCGCCTGGAGGATGTCTGAGGCAGTTTTGCGGCCGATGCCGAAGATATAAGTCAAGCCGATCTCGACTCGCTTGTCTCTGGGCAGGTCCACGCCGGAAATTCGTGCCATATTACTTCTCCTTATCAATTAAAGTCGCTCGTGTTCTCCGCCGGGATCCGCGCGTTGTTTCGCGCGGCAGCCGCACCGGCGGGCGGTTTCCTCTATTAGAAGCCAACTTCGCAGCGCTGCAGAAGCGGGGTTCTAATATGTCCGGCGGCTCTCACCGCCTGACGGAGCCCGGGAAAGTCAGGCTCGAAACGTGCCTTGGGCATTACCCAATCCGTCATTTTCAGCGGCATGACGGTAGCAGGCGGACTTAACCCTGCCTCTGCTTGTGCTTGGGGTCTTCGCAAATCACCATCACGCGCCCTTTGCGCTTGATGATCTTGCACTTGTCGCAAATACGTTTCACACTGGGTCGTACCTTCATTTTCAACAGCCTCCCTTAATTCTTTGCGCGCCACGTGATGCGGCCGCGCGTCAGGTCGTACGGGGACATCTCCACCGTGACCTTATCACCCGGCAATATCCGGATGTAATTCATCCGAAGCTTGCCGGAAATGTGCGCTAAAATTTTGTGTCCGTTCTCGAGTTTCACTTCGAACATCGCGTTTGGAAACGAATCCGTAACGATGCCCTCGATCTCGATCACATCTGATTTGGACAAGCTATCCCTCCTTCTTCGTGCTGTTCGAGCGCCCGTCTTAGCGCCGCGTCCGCCACCCCGCCCGGCAGGGCGAGCAAAGCTTCGATATCCGCTACCCGCTCCTTTTCGAAGGCGAGGTGCATGAGCTTCTTTTTCTTGGGCTTGGCGATTTTATGGGCATCGCCGTCGGCGATGAGCACATGCGCCTCGTCCGCCCGGCCGACCACCGCAAACCGTCCGCCCTTGTCGCGCCCCGCCCTGGAGCGCGCGATCCTGCCAAGATACTCCACCAGCGTCACCCCTCAGAGCGTGAGAATTTCAGCCTCGCCCCCGGTTACGGCGACTGTGTTTTCATAATGCGCGCTCAGGCTCCCGTCCAGCGTGACGATCGTCCACCCGTTCGCCTCCTCGCGCACCCGCCAGTCCCCCATGTTGATCATGGGCTCTACGGCGAGCGTCATGCCCGACATAAGCCGAAGCCCGCGGCCGATCCGCGGATCGGTGAAGTTGGGCACCTCGGGCGGCTCGTGCATGGCGCGTCCGATGCCGTGCCCCACGAGATCGCGCACCACGCCATAACCGTGCCTGTGGGCGTGCGCCTCGATCGCGCGGGCGATGTCCGAAAGATGGTTGCCCTCCCGCGCCTGCTCGATCCCCTGGAAGAAGCACTCCCGCGTGACCTCGACGAGTTTGCGCGCGTCCTCGGCGACCTCGCCAATAAGAAAGGTCCGCGCGGCGTCCCCGTGGTACCCGTCTTTGACGGCGCCGATGTCTACGCTGAGGATATCCCCTTCCCGGAGTTTGTAACCGCCAGGGATGCCGTGCACGACCTCCTGGTTCACGCTCGTGCAGATGCTCTTCGGATACCCGTTGTATCCAAGGAAGGATGCCTGAGCGTTCCGGCTCCCGAGGAAATCCACGGCGATCTGGTCCAGCTCGAGCGTGGTCACCCCCGCTTTCGCGCTCTTGCCCAACAGCTCCAGCGCGTCGCGCACGATCGCCCCGGCCGCGCGCATTTTCGCGATTTCAGAAGCGGTCTTGATGGTGAGCCGACTCATTACAGGGCCTCCAGCAGCGAATCGATGCGTCCCTGAACCGTCTGGGGCGAGTCGGAGGCGTTCACGGTTTTGAGCAGCCCCAGCTTCTCGTAGAACTCCACGAGCGGCTTGGTCTTGCGCTCATACACGTCGATGCGGTTCGCGACCGTCTCAGGCCTGTCGTCGTCCCGCACATAGAGGGCCGCGCCGCACTTGTCGCAGACGTCCCCATCGAAGGTGGAGGTGTGAAAGCTCGCCCCGCAGCCCGCGCACATGCGCCTGCCGCCGATGCGCCGCACGATCACCTCGGCGGGAACATCCAGGTTGATGACGATGTCAATGTCCGCGATCGTGCGCAGCGCTTCGGCCTGGGCGAGCGTGCGCGGGAACCCGTCGAACAGGAACCCGCGTTCGCAATCCGTCTGTTTGATGCGCTGTGCGATCATGCCCAGGATCACGTCGTCCGGCACGAGCTCGCCCCGGTCGACGAAAGCCTTAGCCTCGAGCCCGAGCTCGGTCCCCTCGCGCATCTCGGCGCGGAGCATATCCCCGGTCGAAATGTGCGCGATGCCGAACCTCCGGCTTGTCAATTCCGCCTGCGTGCCCTTGCCCGCGCCCGGCGGTCCGAGAAAAATCAGCTTCATGCCGCTACCTCAACCGAGGAAGCCCTTGTAATGCCGCATGAGCATCATGGAGTCGAGCTGCTGGCTCGTCTCAAGCGCGACGCTGACCAGAATCAGGATGCTTGTCGGCCCAAAGGCGGACTGGAGCCCGAACGCGCCGAGTCCCACGGTGGGAACCACGGCAAGGACCATCAGGTACACGGCGCCGAAGAGCGTGAGCCTATTGCAGATCTTCTGCAGGTGTTCGCCCGTCGGCCTACCGGGACGGATGCCCGGGATAAAGCCGCCGTTCTGCTGCAGGTTCTTGCTGATCTCCACCGGATTGAAGGAGATCGTGGTGTAAAAGTACGCGAAACCGAGGATCAGGAGCGAATAGATCACGTAGTAGACGATGGGTCCTACGATGATATCCGAGCTCGCGCTCAAGTACTTCTGGTAGAAGGTGTAGAACCCGCTGTCAGGCCAGAACTGCCCGATCATCGCCGGGAACTGCATGATCGTCATGGCGAAGATCAGCGGCATGACGCCGTTCGCGTTCGCCTTGAGGGGGATATGCGTGCTCTGGCCGCCGTAAAGCTTCCTGCCCACGACGCGCTTGGCGTACTGGACGGGGATGCGGCGCTCCGACTTCTCGATAAAAGTAACGCCCGTTACCAGGATAAGAACCATGATGATAAGCAGCGGGATAATCCACCAGCGGTAATGTCCGGTCGCAACGTTGGAAACGTAGCCTTCCACCATAGAGGGGATGCGCGCCGCGATGGAGGCGAAGATGATGATGGACACGCCGTTGCCGACGCCCTTTTCGGTGATCATCTCGCCCATCCAAACGAGGAAGGCCGTACCCGCCGTGCACACGAGGCCGATGGTGATGTAGGTCAGGATGCTGTCGCTCATGAGCACATTGATGCCCGCGCGGCTGTTCTGCAGGCCGGCGACGATGCCGATGCTCTGCACGAGCGCGAGGCCGATGCCGGCGTAGCGGGAGATCTTCTCCATCTTCTTGCGGCCGTCCTCCTCCTTGGAGAGCCTCTCCAGAGCGGGGATGGCGATAGTCAGGAGCTGGATGATGATCGAACCTGTGATGTAGGGCGAAATGCCCATGGCGAAAATCGAGAAATCGCCGAAGGCGCCGCCCGAGAGTAGATTCAGGAAGCTGAGCATGTCGTAGCTTTCGGCATACTGCGCAATCGCCGCGGCGTTGACGCCCGGCACCGCGATGAACGAGCCGAAACGGTACACCAGAAGCAGCAGCAGCGTAAAGAGGATCTTCGTGCGGATATCTTTAACTTTCCACGCGTTGATCAATGTCCTGAACATCAGACCACCTCAACAGTTCCGCCCGCGGCCTGTATGGCTTTTTGGGCTGTCTCGGAGAATTTCGCCGCCTTAACATCCAAACGCTTGGTCAATTCGCCGCGACCCAGAACCTTGAGACCATCCTTCTCGATCTTGCTGATGATGCCGGCCTTCTTTAAAGACTCGGCGCTCACAGTGGAACCGTCCTCGAGCTTGTTGAGATCGGCGATGTTTATGATGGTGTATTCCTTTGCAAAAATGTTGGTGAAGCCGCGCTTGGGCAAACGGCGGGCAAGCGGCATCTGGCCGCCTTCGAAGCCGTTCTTCTTCGAGCCGCTACGGGCCTTCTGGCCCTTGTGGCCCTTACCGGAGGTCTTTCCCAGGCCGGAACCGGTGCCGCGGCCGACGCGTTTGACGCTTTTGGTCGAACCCTCAGCGGGCCTTAAGTCGTGTAGTTTCATGCTGCGCACCTCCGATTATATCTCTTCGACCTTTACAAGGTGCTTAACCTTGAAGATCATGCCCCGCACGGCGGGACTGTCCTCCTGGACGACGGAGCTGTTGGTCTTCTTCAGGCCCAGCGCCTTAACGGTGGCCTGCTGGTCGTCCAGCGCGCCAATCGTGCTCTTGACGAGCGTTATCTTCAACTTAGCCATAACTCCTCCTCCAATCAACCGAGGATCTCTTCGACGGTCTTGCCGCGAAGTTTGGCGATCTGCTCGGCGGTGCGAAGCTGGGAAAGGCCCTCCAACGTGGCCTTCACGCAGTTGGCGGGGTTGCTGGAGCCGAGGCTCTTCGTGCGGATGTCCTTGATGCCGGCCATCTCGAGCACCGCGCGCGCGGGGCCGCCCGCGATAACGCCGGTACCTTCCTCGGCGGGGAGCATCCTCACGTGGCCCTTGCCAAACTTGCCCTCGACCGCGTGCGGGATGGTCGTGCCCACGAGGGGCACCTCGATCATGTGGCGCTTGGCGTCCTCGATGCCCTTGCGGACCGCCTCGGGGATTTCCGTAGCCTTGCCCAGGCCCACGCCCACGCGGCCGCTGCCGTCGCCCACGACCATGAGCGCCGTGAAGCGGAAGTTGCGTCCGCCCTTGACGACCTTGGCGACGCGGTTGATGAAAACAAGCCTTTCCTTGAGTTCGATTGCGGATGTATCGATTCGCTTGTGCATATTCTCCTCCTTAGAATTCAAGCCCGGCCTTGCGGGCGCCTTCGGCGAGTTGCTGCACACGGCCGGTGTACAGATAGCCGCCGCGGTCGAACACGACCTGTTTCACGCCCTTTTCCAGCGCCCTGCGGGCAACGAGCTCGCCGACGAGCACGGCGGCATCGCTCTTGTTCTTCTCCGCGAGGGAAGCCTTGAGCTCCGCATCGAGCGTGGACGCGGCTGCGAGGGTATGCATCGCTTCATCGTCGATCACCTGCGCGTAGATATGGTTGAGACTGCGGTAAACGTTGAGCCTCGGCCTCTCGGCGGTACCGCGAATGTACTTGCGGGTGCGGAGGTGACGGCCCTGGCGCACAGCGTTTTTATCAATCCTTGAAATCATAGTGTCACTCCTTCTCTACGCGTTACTTGGTCTTGCCGACCTTGCGGCGTACCTTCTCGCCCGCGTACTTGATGCCCTTGCCCGCGCCCTGCTTGCTCACATAGGGCGAAGGCGTGCGCACGCGGCGGATATCGGCCGCGATCTGGCCGACCTTCTGCTTGTCAATTCCCCTGACGGTGATCCTGTTGGGGGCGGGAACCTCGAAGGTGATGCCCTCGGGCGAATCGATCTCGACCGGGTGGGAGTATCCCATGTTCAGCACGAGCTTCTTGCCCTGGAGCTGGGCCTTGTAACCGATACCCTCGATTTCAAGATCCTTCTTGAAGCCTTCGGTAACGCCGAGAACCATGTTGTTCATGAGGCTCCGGGTCAGCCCGTGCAGGGCGCGAACCTCTTTTTCATCGTTCGCGCGCCTGATGTGCACAACGTCGGTGTCCTGGGTAATCTCCATCTTAGCGGAGAACTTATCCGTGAGAGTGCCCTTGGGGCCCTTGACGGTAACGGTGTTATCGTCATCGACCGTGATTGTCACTCCGGCGGGAACAGTGATCGGAAGTTTTCCGATTCGTGACATTGCCTACACCTCTTCTTTCTCTGTGATAATCCGGCTTACCAGATATAAGCGAGAACCTCGCCGCCCACGCCCTGCTTGCGGGCTTCCCGGTCGGTCATAATGCCGCGGGATGTGGAAATAACGGCGATTCCCAGGCCGTTGAGCACGCGGGGCAGCTGGTCCTTGCGCGCATAGACGCGAAGGCCCGGCTTGCTGATGCGCTTGAGGCCGGTGATGACCTTGGTCTTGTTCGGGCCGTACTTGAGGATGATGTGGATGTACTTGGCCACGCCGTCCTCGCGGAAATCGAAGCCCTTGATATAGCCCTCGTCCAGAAGGATCTGGGCGACGGCCTTCTTCACCGTGGAGGTGGGGACGAGCACGTCCTCATGCCTGGCGGTGAGAGCGTTGCGGATACGGGTGAGCATATCGGCGATGGGATCGGTCATTAACATAGCGTTCTTCCTCCTTTCGATACGCTTACCAGCTGGCCTTGCGCACGCCCGGGATTTCTCCCTTGTAGGCGAGCTCACGGAAGCAGATGCGGCAGATGCCGTACTTGCGAAGCACAGAGTGCGGACGGCCGCAGATGCGGCAGCGCGTGTACGCGCGGGTCGAAAATTTGGCCGGGCGCTGCTGCTTGATCTTCATACTGGTCTTAGCCACTGTTTCGTCCTCCTATCAGTCCTGCACGAAGGGCATACCCAACAGAGTGAGCAGCTCCTTGGCTTCCTCGTCCGTTTTTGCCGTTGTGACGAAGACGATGTTCATGCCGCGGATCTTATCCACGTCGTCGTAATTGATCTCGGGGAAGATCATCTGCTCCTTGACGCCCATGGCGAAATTGCCGCGGCCGTCGAAGCTTGTATCCGCAATGCCGCGGAAGTCGCGCACGCGCGGGAGCACGATGTTCATGAGCTTGTCGGCGAACTGGTACATCCTATCGCCGCGCAGCGTCACCTTGGCGCCGATGTTCATGCCCTCGCGGACCTTGAAGTTCGCGACGCTCTTCTTCGCCTTTGTCACCACGGGCTTCTGGCCCGAGATGATGGCAAGCTGCTCGAGCGCAACTTCCATGCCCTTGGGATTGTCCTTGTCGGAGCCGAGGCCCATGTTGAGGACGATCTTCTCGAGCCTGGGGATCTCCATTACGTTCTTGTAGCCGAACTTCTGCTTGAGCTGGGGCGCGATCTCCTCGTTGTATCTCACGCGAAGGCGGGCGGGCTCGGTAAAGGGCC
The DNA here is from genome assembly GCA_035561055.1 of Clostridia bacterium. GTDB lineage: Bacteria > Bacillota > Clostridia > Christensenellales > CAG-138 > Phil1. The sequence continues at coordinate 14,907 of DATMYG010000058.1, forward strand.
TCGCCTCTTCGGCAACCTTCTTCTTCTTGGCAGGTGCCTGAGAAGCCTGTTCTTTCTTAGCAGCCACTTATGTATCCTCCTTGCGCCTCAGTCGATGTTCTTGCCGCACTTCTTGCAGACGCGGACCTTCTTCTCGCCGACGAAGGCATACGCCGCGCGGGTCGCCTTGCCACACTTGGGGCAGATGAGCATCACCTTGGAGGCGTCAATCGTACCCTCGTGCTCGATGCGGCCGCCGGGCTGGCCCTGCTTGCGGGGCTTCTTATGGCGGACGACGATGTTGGCCCCCTGAACCGTAACGCGGTTCTTCGAGGGGAAGGCGGCGAGGATCTTACCCTTCTTGCCCTTGTCCTTGCCGGAGATGACGACCACCACGTCGTCCCTTTTGACGTTAAGATTATTCATGCCGTACCTCCATCAAAGCACTTCGGGCGCAAGGGACAGGATCTTCATGTAGTCCTTGGCGCGAAGCTCCCTGGCGACGGGCCCGAAGATGCGGGTGCCGCGGGGTTCTTTCTTGTCGTTGATGATGACGGCGGCGTTGTCGTCGAAACGGATGCTGCTGCCGTCCGGCCTCTGGGTGGGGTAGGTCGTGCGCACGATGACGGCATGCACGACGTCCTTCTTCTTCACGGCGCCGCCGGGAGAAGCGGACTTGACCGACGCGACGATCACATCTCCTATGCCCGCGCTCCTGCGGAACGAACCGCCGAGCACACGGATGCACATAAGTTCCTTCGCGCCGCTGTTATCGGCAACCTTTAACCTGGTCTGCGGTTGAATCATGGTCTGCTCCTTTCCGGCTTACTTGGCCTTTTCGATAATTTCGACCAGCCGCCAGCGCTTATCCTTGCTGATGGGGCGGGTCTCCATGATGCGCACGGTGTCGCCGATGCCGCATTCGTTGTTCTCATCGTGCACCTTGAACTTGTGGGTGCGGTTGACCATCTTGCCGTACAGGGGATGGCGCACCTTCGTCTCTATCGCGACCACGGCGGTTTTATTCATCCTGTCGCTCACGACGATGCCGATGCGGGTCTTGCGAAAACCTCTGACTTCTTCCATGGTGTTAACTCCTTTCACCCGTTACTCGGCAGCCTTGAGCTCGCGCTCGCACAGGAGCGTTTTGACTCGGGCGACGTCCTTCTTGCACTCGCCGATGCGCTGCGTATTGCTCAGCCCGCCCGTGGCAAGTTGGAAGCGGAGGTTAAACAGCTCCTGCTTGAGCTCCTTCTCCTTGGCCACGAGCTCTTCGGTGGAAAGCTTTCTCAGTTCATTTGCTTTCATTGTTCTCTCCTCCCGTCTCGACCGCTTTCTTGACGACCTTGCACTTGATGGGCAGCTTATGGGCCGCGAGCCTGAGCGCCTCGTGCGCTTCCTTCTCCTCGACGCCCGAGATCTCAAAGAGCACCCTATCGGGCTTAACCACAGACACCCAGTACTCGGGCGAGCCCTTGCCGGAGCCCATGCGGGTCTCGGCGGGCTTCTCGGTGACAGGCTTGTCGGGGAAAATCTTGATCCATACCTGGCCGCCGCGCTTGATATAACGGGTCATCGCAACGCGGGCAGCTTCGATCTGCTGGCTGGTAATCCACGCGGGTTCCAGCGCAACGAGGCCATATTCGCCGTAGGTGATGGTGTTGCCGCGCGTGGCGCGACCGGTCATGCGACCGCGGTGCACTCTCCTACGTTTTACTCTCTTAGGCATCAACATGGTTCTTTGCCTCCTTACGCTTTCTTCTGACGGTTGAGCACTTCGCCCTTGTAGATCCACACCTTGCAGCCAATGCGGCCGTAGGTGGTGCGCGCCTCGGCAAAGCCGTACTCGATGTCGGCGCGCATGGTCTGCAGAGGAATCGAGCCCTCGTGGTATCCCTCGCTGCGGGCGATCTCGGCGCCGCCGAGCCTGCCGGAGCACATGAGCTTGATGCCCTTGGCGCCTGCCTTCATCGCGCGCTGCATGGCCTGCTTCATCGCGCGGCGGAAGGATATGCGCTTCTCGAGCTGCGCAGCGATGTTCTCCGCGATGAGCTGCGCGTCGGCGTCCGGGTTCTTGATCTCCATGATGTTGACGTTGGCGGGCTTCTTGATGAGGTTGGTGACCTCCGCCTTGATCGCGTCAACGCCCACGCCGCCCTTGCCGATGAGCATACCGGGACGGCCGGTGTATATGCTTACGTTCACCTTGCCCGCCGCGCGCTTGATCTCGATGCGGCTGACGCCGGCGGCGTAATACGCCTTCTTGAGGTGGTCCCTGATCTTCTTATCCTCGATGAGGAAGTCCGAAAACTCCTTCTTGGACGCGTACCAGCAGGTGTTCCAGTCCCTGATGACGCCAACGCGGAAACCGTTCGGATTGACTTTCTGTCCCATCTTATCCTCCTCTTACTTGACCTGATCCAGGACGATCGTTATGTGGCTGGTCCTCTTGCGGATCCTGTACGCGCGGCCCTGCGCCCTGGGCTGGATTCCCTTGTAGGTCGGGCCCTGATTCGCGAACACTTCCGCCACATAAAGCTGGTCGGCGGGGATATCGAGGTTGTTCTCCGCGTTCGCCACCGCCGAGTTGAGAAGCTTCAACACCGGCAGGCTGGCGGCTTTTGGCGTGTATGTCAGGATGGCTTTCGCCTCGGCGATGCTCTTGCCGCGGATGAGGTCGATTACGATCTTCACCTTGCGGTTGGAAATGCGCACGTACCGCGCGATCGCGTGGGGGCGCTTATCGGCGTTGGCCTTGCGCGCCGCGCTCTTTTCTCTAGACCTGGTTGCCATGATGCGTTCCTCCTTCTTACTTCGTGGCGGAGGCCTTCTCGGAAGCCCCCCTGTGGCCGCGGAACGTGCGGGTGGGAGCGAACTCGCCCAGCTTGTGGCCAACCATTTCCTCGGTGACGTAGACCGCGACGTGCTTCCTGCCGTCGTGCACCGCGATGGTGTGACCCACCATCTGCGGGAATATCGTGGACGCGCGGGACCACGTCTTGACAACCGTCTTCTTGCCGCTTTCGTTCATCGCGTTGATGCGCCCAAGCAGGCGTTCTTCAACAAACGGTCCCTTTTTGACTGATCTGCTCATTGATAGACTCCTTTCGCCTCTTACTTGCCGTTCCTGCGGCGCACGATGAACTTATCGTTGACGTTCTTGGTCTTGCGGGTCTTGTATCCGAGCGCGGGCTTGCCCCACGGGGTAACCGGTCCGGGGTGGCCGATGGGCGACTTGCCCTCGCCGCCGCCGTGCGGGTGGTCGCAGGGGTTCATGACGCTGCCGCGCACTGTGGGGCGGAAGCCCTTGTGGCGGGTGCGGCCGGCCTTGCCGAGCTTGATGTTCTCGTGGTCGACGTTGCCGACCTGGCCGATGGTCGCCCTCGCGTTCATGGGCACGCGCCTCACTTCGCCGCTGGGCAATCTTACCTGCGCGTATTTGTCCTCCTTGGCCATGAGCTGCGCCGCGTTGCCCGCGCTGCGCGCGATCTGCGCGCCCTTGCCGGGACGAAGCTCGATGCAGTGGATCATGGTGCCAACCGGGATCTGGCTGATGGCCATGCTGTTTCCGACCTTGATGTCCGCACCCTCGCCGGAAAGCAGCGTGTCGCCCACGGTGAGGCCGAGAGGCGCGATGATGTAGCGCTTCTCGCCATCCGCGTAATGCAAAAGGGCGATGTTGGCGCTGCGGTTCGGATCGTACTCGATGGTGGCGACCTTCGCGGGCACGCCGTCCTTATCGCGCTTGAAATCCACGATGCGGTACTTTCGCCTGGCGCCGCCGCCGCGGTGGCGGACGGTGATGCGGCCCTGCTTGTTGCGCCCGGCGATGGAGCGCTTATCCTCGAGAAGGGACCTCTCGGGCGTGGTGCAGGTGATTTCGTCGAACGCGGAAACGGTCATGAACCGCTGGCCGGGGGTGATGGGGTTGATCTTTCTGATTGCCATGAGACGCCTCCTTACTGCGCGATGCTGTCGAAGAACTCAATGCCCTTGGAGTCCTTCTTGAGCTTCACATAGGCCTTCTTGGAGCTCGCGGTATAGCCCATGGTACGGCCCTGCCTCTTGAGCTTGCCAAGGGTGTTGACGGTGTGCACGGACTCGACCTTCACGCCGAAGACGGCCTCGACCGCCTGGCGGATCTCGGTCTTGTTGGCGCGCTTATCGACGATGAAGGTATAGGTCTTGTCGGAGAGATGATCGTAGCTCTTCTCCGTGAGGACCGGCTTTAAAATGACGTCATAGGGGGATTTCATTATGCGTACACCTCCTCGATCTTGGCGAGCGCGTCACGGGTTAGGATCAGCGTCTGGTACTTGAGTATTTCGTAGACGTTGAGCGTGCCCACGAGCGTGGTCTTCACGCCGGGGATGTTGCGCGCCGCACGCTCGACGGTCTCGTTCTTCTCGGGGAGCACGATGAGGGCCTTCTCGACGTTCACGGCCTTGAGCGCCTTGACCATTTCCTTCGTCTTGGGCGCGGCGATGGAGAGCGCGTCGAACACGACGACGGCGTTCTCGGCGACCTTGCCGGAAAGCGCGCTCTTCATGGCGATGCGCTTCACCTTGCGGTTGACGCTGACGCGATAATCGCGCGGCTTGGGCGCGAACACCACGCCGCCGTGGGTAAAGAGCGGCGCGCGGTTGCTCGAGTGACGGGCGCGGCCCGTGCCCTTCTGGCGATAGATCTTGATGCCGCCGCCGCGCACCTCGGCGCGGGTGAGCGCGCTCTGCGTGCCCTGGCGCTGGTTGGCGAGATACGCGCGGACGACCTCGTGCATCACGTGCGCGTTCACTTCGGCGCCGAAGATGTTCTCGCTCAGTTCGACTTCGCCGATGCTCTTGCCGGCGATATTATGCAATGCTACCTTAGGCATGTTCGTTCTCCTTTCGCTCGGCCTTACTTGATGGTTTCTTTGACCAGGATCAGGCCGCCCTTCGCGCCGGGAACGGCGCCCTTGACGAGCAGCAGGTTGCGCTCCGCGTCGACCCGCACGACCTCGAGGTTCTGGATCGTGACGCGCTCCGCACCCATGTGGCCGGGCAGGTGCTTGGTCCTGAAGACCTCGCCGGGGTAGGTGTTCGCGCTCATGGAGCCGGGGACGCGGTAGCTCTTGGAACCGTGGGTTTTGGGTCCGCGGTGCTGATTCCAGCGCTTGACGCAGCCTTCGAAGCCCTTGCCCTTGCTCACGCCGATCACGTCGACCTTGTCGCCCTTTTCGAAGATGTCCGCCTTGATGACCTGTCCGGCCTTGTAGGCCGCGGTATCGTCGAGGGGCAGCTCGCGCACATGGCGGTGGGCGCCGATGCCGGCCTTCTTGAGATGGCCGATTTCGGGTTTGGTAATGAGCTTCTCGCGCACGGGGCCGAAGGCCACCTGCACGGCGTTATAGCCATCGTTGCCCTCAGTCTTGACCTGCACCACGGGGCAGGGGCCCGCGAGGACGACGGTGACGGGGATCATAGTCCCGTCTTCTCTGAACATCTGGGTCATTCCGACCTTGGTGCCCAATATCGCTTTCTTCATCGTAATTCCACCTCCGAGTTCACAGCTTGATCTCGATGTCCACGCCCGCGGGGAGATCGAGCTTCATGAGCGCGTCCACAGTCTTTGCGGAGGGCTGCAGGATGTCGATCAGGCGCTTGTGGGTTCTCATCTCGAACTGCTCGCGGCTGTCCTTGTGCTTGTGGGGCGAACGGAGGATGGTGACGATTTCCTTCTCCGTCGGCAGGGGGATCGGGCCGCTCACGCGCGCGCCGGTCCGCTTGGCCGTCTCAACGATCTTCTCGGCACTCTGGTCGATCAGGTTGTGTTCGTAGGCCTTGAGTTTAATGCGGATCTTCTGGTTTGCCATATTATTTCTCCTCCTTATAGTCTCGGGGCCGTACACGCAGCCGTGTGTTTCTTCCCAAAAACTCCGGCCGGGCGATACCGCCCGTGCCCGTAACGTGGGCGCCTCGCGGAAATTACCCGGATGGCATACCGGCAACCTCCCGCAAGGTCATGACCGTTCTCGCGCGCGCTAAAAACAAGCGTTTTCGCGCGCAACGTACCAATGATACACGATAATATTGGGCTTGGCAAGAGTTTTTTTGCCTGGATATGAATATTTTTTGAGTTTGCGCGCACCGTTATGCGCAAGGGAAATTTTAGCACAACATCTGGTGTTTTGGCAAGCGTTTCTCGCTATTCTCACTTGCGCGGACGCGTTTTACGGGCGGCGCGCCGAAGCGTTTTGTGAAACGGCCGCCGAGCGCGTTTCTTTGCCGATTTGCCCGATCCATTGCCTTACAAGCGCCTGGCCCGCGGGCGTGCGCCAGTCCTTTTCGAGGTCCTCGTGGCATTTCCGGCCGAGGCCTTTTCTCAGGTGGTGGCAAAACAGGCATTCCAACGGCTCGTGGCCCGTCCCGTGCAGCTCGCACAAGCCGTCGTCGAGAAAATTGCATCCGTTTCCGGCGTATTGCTGCAGGGCGAAATTTCCCTCGCAGCCGCGAAATGCGGGCGAGAGCACGCCAAATGTTAGCTCGGGCGACACTTCGAGCATCATGCGGCGTCCGTATCCCGCTTTGATCGCGCGCGCGGCTCCCTCGACGCTCCACCAGCCCGGGCGCGTGCAATAGACCCTGCATACGTCGCAGCTGCACGGCTCGGACGGCGGATATCTTTCCTCCAGCGATTTAGCCTTCCTCTTTCTTTTCATCGTGCCCGCCCTCGTCAGGCCGCATGAGGCCACAGAAGAATTTCAGGGTTTTTACCATATACGAAACCACGGCGCGCGCGTCCGCGAGCCCGTACTGCGCCATGATGTACTCCTTGGTCAGCGCGATGGAAACATAGTTGTACTGCTCCGCGATCAGGCGCGCGTCGACAGGTTTAACCATTTTCCTTTCGATCATTTTATCGATCAGGCGCGCGTAGTAGGCGGCGGGTTCGCCGACGACGTATTGATAATACATTTCGGCGGCGCGCGGGTTCCTGAACTTTTCGTAGTTGATGATCATGGCCGTGTTGGAAAGCGTGCCGCGCGCGCTCTTCCCCACGTGAAAGAGGATGCTCTTGAACACCTCCTCCGGTTCCATGATGGCGAGCATCCCGTCGAGCTCCTCGTCGGACGGCCGCGTCTGCGGCACGCCCCGTATGAATTCGCAAAAGAGCGCTTCGAGAATATCGGCCTTGCTTTTGAAGTGGTTGTACACTGAGCTTTCCCTGATGCCGGCTTTTTCGGCGATTTCACGCACCGAAACGCCGTCGTACCCGTTTCTCGCGATTAGCTCGGCGGCGGCGTCCAGTATCCGGCCCGCCGTAGCCAGCCCTCGTTTCCTTTTTTGCACGCCTTCGTTCACAGCGGCATCCATTTACTCATCTCCTTTGCCGTCATTATACTAACAATCACTCGTTTATACAACAGTTAATGCGACAATCCAATCGTTTTGAGTCGGTTCAAAAAAAGAAAGCGGCGCGCCGCTTTCTTTTTTTGAACCGA
>DATMYG010000059.1:0-14250 GCA_035561055.1 Clostridia bacterium
GGAGAAGATACTCGACGTCAAGCTGATACAGGGCGAGAGCAGCGGCCCGCGGCCGGACTGCTTTTAAGAGATGCATATGAATTTCGCGGCGTTGACCGACTATCTGGATCACTTGGACGAGCGCTTCGGCGTACCCGCGGCAGACTGCGCCGTATACCGGGACGGGCGGCTGGCCTACCGCCATATGGCGGGCTACAGCGACGCGGCGCGGACGAAGCCGCTCACCGAAAACACGATGTACTGGGTGTACTCCGCCACTAAGCTCTACACCTGTACGGCAGCGCTGCAGCTTGTGGAGCGGGGGCTCGTCGGCCTCGACGACCCCGTATGCAAGTATATACCGGAATTCGCAGCCCCATTGGTTAAAGCGGAGGGGGGGCTCGTCCCGGCAGAGCGGCAGATCACCGTGCGCCACCTGTTCACGATGACGGCGGGGCTTAATTACGACATCGCCACCCCCGCCATCGTCACACTCAAGAAGTGTACCGGCGACCGCGCGACCATGCGCGCCGTCATCAACGCCATCGCCGAAGCCCCGCTCGATTTTCAGCCCGGCTCGCACTTCCAGTACAGCCTGTGCCACGATGTGCTCGCAGAGGTGATCGCGGTCGTCTCCGGCATGAAATTCGAGGAGTATGTCGCCGCACATCTGATCCGTCCGCTCGGGGGAAAGGACGCCTGCTTTTTCCCGACGGACGAGCAATATGCCCGCTTCTGCGCCCAGTACCGCTACGACGAGCAAAGCGGAATCATGACCGACATCGGGCTTCACAACTTCACACGCATCTGCCCGACCTACGCGGCGGGCGGCGGGGGGCTGGCCGCGACGGTGCAAGATTACGCGCTTTTGCCGGTCGCGCTGAGCAACTACGGCCTTGCTCAAAACGGATACCGCGTCCTGAACCCGGAAACCGTCGAGCTGATGCGAAAAAACCACATGGCGGGCGTCACGCAGGCGGACTTCAACCGGATGAAACCCGCGGAATACGGCTACGGCCTCGGCGTGCGCACGCGTATCGGCGGCGCGTCGCACTGCCCGGCGGGCGAGTTTGGATGGGACGGCGCGGCGGGCTTCTACACGCTGGTGGACACGGTCAACCGCGTAGCGGTGGCCCACGCGCAACACGTCGTCGACTATGAGCTCACCTACGACGTAATGCATCCTGCCATTCGCGAGCTGATCTACGAAGGCTTGGGGCTGTGACGCGCCGTCCGGCGGAAACGGCCGATGGGATACATATAAAAAGCAGGGCATATCCGCCCTGCTTTTACGTTCGAATCCGCGGGTTCAGGCCCTGACCAGCCACCCTACCAGATTGCGCCAGATGGTGCCGTAATGCTCCCACTGCACAAAATCGGGGGAGCACCAGTGCGGCGCGCAGTCCGAGGTAAACACGGCGGTGCGGCCCTTCCCCACCTCGCGCACGGCGATGAACGGGTCCCCTTCGATGGTCGCGATCAGCTCCGCGTCCTCCCTGAGCTGCGCCTGGTTGTAGCCTAAAAGATACGGCCACGCGCCGCTTACGCCCTTGAGCACGGGATGGTCGTTTTTCACGGGCACCGGTATGCCGCCCTGCGGCAGCTCCACGCGGTCGTCGTAGCGGGAAAGGCGCACGGGCAGCACCCGTTCCGCCGCCGTGCCGGCGTAGAAGCCCTTGGCCTGGAAGCCGGTAAACGTGAGGTAGCCGCCCACCATCAGGAACGCGCCGCCGGCATTGACGTATTCCTCAATCAGGTTCAGCCGGTTCGGCCTGCGCTCTCCGCGCAGAAACACCGCGGCGGGCAAAAGGAAGGTGTTCGCGCCGATGTCCGAGAAGATCACGCAGTCGTATTTGGACAGCTCCTCGAGCGTATAGGGAAATTCCTCCGCGGCGATGTGCGCGGGCATGTGCGTGACCTCATATCCGCCCCGGCAGAGCGCCTCGCGCAGGAACTGCACGCCGCCGTCCATCGTACACGCCTGAAAGCAGTCGAAACCCTTCACGTGCGTGGTGGAGGACATCCAGGTTTCGCCGCAGATCAATACTTTCTTCATGCCTTTGTTCTCCTTGTTCATACTATCAGTCGCCGTCCGCCTTCGTGCCGAGGTAGCTTTCCACGATGTCGTCCTTCTCCAGAAGTTCCGCGCTGTTGCCCTCCATCACGACCTCGCCGGTCGCGAGCACATACGCCCTGTGCGAGATCTCAAGCGCCGCGTAAGCGTTCTGCTCGACCATCACGATCGGCAGCTTTTTCGTGCGGTTGATCTCGATGAGCTTTTCGAACAGCTCGTCGATCACGATCGGCGCGAGGCCCAGCGTCGGCTCGTCCAGCAGCAGCAGCTTGGGGCTGGCGACCAGCGCGCGGCTGACCGCGAGCATTTGCTGCTCCCCGCCGGAGAGGCTGCCGCCCATCTGCTTGATGCGCTCCTTAAGCCGTGGAAAAAGCTGGAATATCTCCTCCATATCCTCCGCGATTTTCGCCTTGTCCGAACGGGTGTACGCGCCGATCTGCAGGTTCTCAAGCACGCTCAGCCCCGGGAAAATGCGCCGTCCTTCCGGGACGAGCGAAATGCCTTTGGTGACGACGAGATAGGAATCTGTGGGAAGCTGCACCCCATCCAAAAGGATATCGCCCTTGTATTTCTGATCGCCGGCGATGGAACGCATCAGCGTGCTTTTGCCTGCGCCGTTGGCGCCGATCACGGCCACGATTTCGCCGCGTTCCACCTGCATGTTCACGGAGCGGAGCGCGTGTATGCCGCCGTAATGTACGTTCAGATCCTTGACCTCTAGGTACGCCATCAGTTCCGCCTCCTCTTTTCGCCCAGATATGCCTTGATGACCTCCGGGTCGTTCTGGATCTGCGCGGGCTTGCCCTCGCGCAGCAGACTGCCGAGATTGAGCACGTAGATGTTATCGCACAGCCGCATCACCACTTCCATATGGTGTTCGATGATGACGATCGTCAGGTTGAGCCTGTCGCGCAGCTCCCGGATCAGCCCCGTCAAATCGCGGCATTCCTCGTTGTTCATGCCGGCGGCGGGCTCGTCGAGCAGCAGCAGCCTCGGGCCCGTGGCGATGGCGCGTGCGATCTCCAGACGCCTTTGCTGGCCATAGGGCATTTCGCTGGCGAGGCTTTGCGCGTAACTGCCGATGCCGAGCATCTTGAGAAAGTCCATCGCCGCCTCCTTGGCCTCCTTATCCTTGCGCTTGACGGAGGGCAATCCCAGCATCGCCTCAAACACGGAGTAAGGGGGTACGCGCTGTATGCTGATGATCACGTTCTCCAGCGCCGTCATACGGCTGCAAACGCGGATGTTCTGGAAGGTTCTGCTGATGCCGATGCGCGCGATCTTATCCGGACCGAGGCCGAGTATGGAGCCGCCGTTATACAGCACATCCCCGGAGGTCGGCTCCACGGCGGCGGTGATCATATTGAACAGCGTGGTTTTCCCCGCGCCGTTCGGGCCGATGATGCCGGTGATGCTGCCCTCCGGCACGGCAATGTTCACGCCGTTTACCGCCGTAAGCCCGCCGAAGCGCACCGTCAGGTCCCTGGTCTGTAGAACAATCTTTTTCTGCTCCATCACGCGTCACCCCCGTCGTTCTTCGGAAGGTCCTTTTTCCTCAGCATGGCTTTCACCTTCGTAAGCGCCGGTTTTACCCAGCGGAAATTGAGTTCCTTATACCCCAGGAGCCCTTCGGGCTTCACCAGCATGATGACGACGATCAGCACGCCGTAGATGACCAGGCGCCACGTGCTGATCACGCGAAGCATTTCGGGCAGGATCGCCAGCACGAACGAGGAGAGCACGGGGCCGGTGATCGAGTTGATGCCACCGAACACGACCGCGATCAGATGGTTCGAGGATTGGTTCTGGGTAAACATCGTCGGCACCACGATGGTGGTGTAGAACGCGAACAGGCCGCCTCCGATCGCCGTGGTGAACGCGTTGATCAGAAGGGAGAGCAGCTTCGTTCCCGACACGTTGATGCCCATCGTCTGGGCCGCAACCTCCTGCTCGCGCACGGCGCGGCAGTTACGGCCATAGGCCGAGTGGACGAAGTTCCACAGAAGGTAGCCGAGGATGCAGCCGACGATCAGCACCACGTACCAAGTGGTCAGCTTGGGAACGTTTTTGATGCCCATGGCGCCGTCGAAATCGCCGATCTCGATGTTGCAGATGAGCACCTTGATCGCGCTGGCGAAGCCCAAAAGAGCCACGGCGAAGTGGTCGCCCTTGAGCTTCCTTCGCACCGTGGGCCAGCCGATGAACAGGCCCAGCAGCATGGAAACCAGCGCGGAAATCAGCAGCGCCGGGATAAACGGCACGCCGAACTCCACATAAAGCACGGCGGAACAGTACGCGCCGATCATCATGAAGCCCACGTTGCCCATGGAGAACAAGCCCGTATAGCTTGTGAGCAGCGTAAGCCCCAAGATGAGGATGACGTTGATGCCGCCGATTGTTAACACGCTCAAATAATACTGCATTGCAATTCCTCCTTGCTGCTGTCGCGGGAGATACCCGTCACAGCTTGTCGGTGTGACTCCGACCGAGCAGGCCGTGAGGCAGGAACATCATCGCGATGATGAGTACGCCATAGGATATCAAATCGCGATAAACAGAGGAAATAAAGCCCGAAGTAAGCGTTTCCAGGATGCCGAGGATCAATCCGCCGACCACGGCGCCCGGCAGGCTTCCCAGCCCGCCCACGACGCTTGCGATGAACGCCTTGAGCGCGGGCGTCGAGCCCAGCGTAGGAATGACGGCGTATTTCATGCCGCAGAGTATCCCGGCAAAGCCCGCCGTGATGCCCGAAATGAAGAAGATGATGAACGATACCTTGTTGACGTTGACGCCCATCATGCCGGCGATGGAAACATCGTACGCGCTTCCCCTGATGCCAAGGCCGGACTTGGTGCGATATATGAACACATAGAGCGCGGCGAGTATGACGAAGGCGAGAATCAGCGCAAAAACATCCAGCTTCGTCAGGAACACGTCGCCGAGCGCTATCGAGCCTTCGAGGTTGAGTTCGCTCACGTCGATCTTGCGGGCGTTCGCGCCCAGAAGGATCGTTGCGGTGTTGGTGACGGCAAGGTCGATGCCCATGCCGGTGATCATCAGGAACAGCCTGTCCGTACCCAGCTTTCTCAAAGGCCTGTACGCGACGATCTCGGTGAGAAGGGAAATGACGATGCTCGCCGCGATTGAAAGCGCGATGGCCATGGCGAGGGAAACGTGGAGAAGCTCCATCGAATAGTAGCAGACGAAGCCGCTGACCATCATGACGCATCCGAAGGAGAAGTTCGAAAAATCGAACACGCTGTAGATCAGCGCGTATCCGACCGCGATCAGCGCGTAGATGCCGCCGATCGAGAGGCCGGTGATCAGCTGTTGCAGAATAAAGCTCATGGGCAACCTCCAAGTTCAGCATTGTGCCGGGCAGCGCGCGGCCCCGGCCGCGCGAAGCGGTCAGACCGCGCGCTGCGCGATTCGGCATTAAGGGTTACGCCTTGGGATCGTACTTTTCAATGGTCTTGAAGCCGTCCGGGGTTACCTCGAGGATGTAGATGGACTTATTGACCGGGTTGTGGGTCGCAGCGTCGATGGTGAGCGTGCCGGTGAATACGGGGATATCCTGCGCTCCGCCCAGGGCGGCCGCAATGGCCTCGCCCGTGGCTTCGCCGCTCTGTTCGATCGCCCACTGGATGCACATCAGGGCGTCCACGGCATAGTACGCGAAGTAGTTCGGGTTCGTGCCGTGCTTGGCCGCGAACGCCTCGCGGTACGCGGTGTACTCCGCGGCGGTTTCATCCATCATGGAGCACATGACGGAGCCGTCCAGCACTTCGCCCGCGAAGGGGATCAGGTCGTCGGCATACCAGCCGTCCACGCCGAGGATCTGGAGATCGATGCCCAGTTCCTTGCACTGCTGGCCGATATAGCCCGCGATCTTGTAGGTGCCCGTCGCGATGAGGATCGCCTCGGCGTCGGAGTTCTTGATGTTGGTCAGCGCCGCGCGGAACTCGGTATCGGTGTCCACGAAGCCCTCGACCGAGGTGACCGTGCCGCCGAGCGCCTCGAACTTCTCGATGAAGAACTCCTGGATGCCCTGGGTATAGAGGTTCGCGATATCGCCGAGCACGGCGACCTTCGTGATGCCGAGCTTGTTGTAGGTGTACATGGCCAGCGCTTCGCCCTGATACGCGTCGATGAAGCACATGCGGAACATGTAGTCGTTGAGCGTGCCGTCCTCGCTGACCGTGACGGTTTCGTTGGAGGCGGTGGTCACAAGCATGGGCACCTTGGCATTCTGCATGATGTCCACGGCGGCAATCGCCTGGTCGCTCGACTCGGGCCCGATGATGGCGACGACGCCATCCTGCTCGATGAGGCGGTTCGCGGCGTTGATGGTCTCGGGGGTGGGGTCAAGTCCGATGTCGTAGCTGACCAGCTCGACCTGCCTGCCGAGGATGCCGCCGGCCTCGTTGATTTCGGCGACCTTGTCCTCCAGGGCAAGGACCGCGGTCTGGCCGAGATAGGCGTCGGCGCCGGAAATGCAGCCGACAAAGCCGATCTTGATGGGCTCGTCCTTGGGGCTTCCGCATCCGATGCACGCAAGCGCGAGCAAGCCGATCAGAAGGAGAGCCGTGATCTTCTTCAGGTTCTTCATGATGTTTCCTCCTTGTTATTATGCTCCGGATGCAGCGTTTTGAGGCGCTGCATCCAAATGTGATTCGGTATTACCTGGCGAGCTCCTTGACGGGATAGACGGGGATGGAATCCCTTTGGAGGAACGCGGTCATGCAGTGGATCGCGCCGCCCGCGCGGCGGATCTCGTCCACCTTGACCTCGATGACCTCGACGCCCGCTTCCTCAAGCAGCGCCTTAGTTTTGGGGAAGCCCGCGCACATGGCGATCTTGCCGGGCTCGAGCGCGACGAAGTTGGCGGCGAGCGCCTGCTCCTCCCAGGTGGGAATCTCCACGATGCGGAACCCGCGCTTCTTGAACTCGTCGTATACGTTGTTGGGGGTAATGCTTGGGAAAAGCAGCACGACATCGATGTCCGCCACGCCGATGAAGCCGTCGAGATGGACGCCGTTCCTGGGGATTTCCACCCAGATGAAGTTTTTCACGCCCTGGTTGCGCAATTCGTCCACCACCTGCCTGCAGCCCTCGTCGTTGCTGCGGGTGCCGTGGCCGATGATGACGGTCTCCTTGTCGACCCAGATCAGGCACGCGCCCTCGAAGGTACCGTTCGCGTTGATGGTCTTGGCGATGGGCACGCCGATCTTGCCGAGGGTCTTCGCGGCGGCGGCGGCCTCCGGCGAGCGGACGCTGATGCCCATGCGGCTGATGATGGCGCCGTTCGGGCTTCCGTTGACCAGGTCGCGGCAGAAGACGTTGTTGGGACAGTCGAGGCGGACGTCTTCGTCGTCGATGAGATACACCTTTACGCCGTTGTCCTCGTACATCTTCTTGATGGCGTCGAATTCCCGGCGCATGGCATCGGGATTCAGCGTGTCGTGCATGCTGACCAACGCGGGCGGCAGGGTGATGTTGTCGATTTCCTTGCCGGGCCTCCTCATAAGCACAGCGCGAAGCTTGCCGATCTCGCTGTCGACGGACCACTGGCCGCCCCACACTTCGGGCATCACATCCACGAAGTTGGAGTGCACTTCCAGTTCGTCCAGAAGGGCAAGATAGGATCTGTCAAGCTGTTCTTTTGTTTTCTTTTCCATGATGCGTTCTCCTTTGATGAGTTTAGTTGGTGTGTATCGCAAACCCGCATCGTCGGCCTACGGGGTTTGACCGGAGGAATGCCTGTTCGCGCGTTGCGCGCGCCTGGCCTGATACGCCGGGAGCAAGATGGTATGACAGCATTAACGTTAATAGCAAATCATGTTTTCGTACGACCGCAGTGCCTATGCCGTTCTTATTTGACTGTCGTATGGGCATCCATCGATCGTTTTACTATGTACATCATACTGTCACCATGGTATAATGTCAACGAAATTCATGCTCAGGCGCCTGAAATGCATCCGTCGTTTTCCAGTACTTTTCACATTTGCCGGGCTGATTTTTTCACATCATAATTAACGTTAAAGGAGCCACCCGATTATGCGAAAAGCAACCATCGTATGCGCCGAACCGTTTTCATTGGCAATACAGGCCTCCTCCTTCCCCGAATTTACCAAGGGCGAATTTGACGCGCGCATCCGCGCACTCAGAGCGCGCATGAAAGCCGACGGAATCGCCCATGCCGTCATCTATGCCGACAGGGAGCACTTCACCAACGTGTTTTTCCTCACCGGGTACGATCCCCGCTTCGAGGAGGCGCTTCTGATCGTGAGCGCCGACGAAAGCCGGGTCCCCACAATCGTTGTGGGAAATGAGGGCTACGATTACTCTTTCGTCAGTCCGCTTGAGCTCCGCCGCGTGCTCTACCAGAACTTCAGCCTGCAGGGCCAGCCCCGGCACAAGCTCGTGCCGCTCGGCGGCATCCTCGCCGACGCGGGCATCGAGGCGGGCACCCAGGTCGGCGTCATCGGTTTCAAGTACTTCGAGCCCGCACACATCGCGGACAGCGTACACATGATCGACATACCGGCCTACATCCTGCGCCATATCGAGGAAGCGACCGGCGTACCCGCCGTAAACTATACTTCCGTCATGACCGAAGGCGTGGCGGGTCTTCGCATGGTGCTCGGCGCGAAGCAGATCGCCGTGTTCGAGTACGCCGCCAACCAGTCCTCCAACCGGCTCGTGCGCATGCTGCAGTCCCTCAAGCCCGGCATCACAGAAATTGGCATCTCCGCTGCTGCGGGCGCGGACGGCCTGCCGCTCAGCGTGCATCCCAACATCAACGTAGGTGCGGACCACCTTGCCATCGGCCTGCGCAGCCCCGACTACACCGTGTTCGAAAGGGGCATGCCCGCCATGGTCAGCGCGGCCCTGCGCGGCAGCCTCGTATGCAGGAGCGGGCTTGGCGCGTATGACGAGCGAGATTACCGCGGTGGTTACGAGGGCGCGCTTGAGAGTTTCATCACCCCGTTCTTCGAGACCGTGGCCGCGTGGATTGAAAGCATCCGCATCGGCGCGTGCGCGGGCGACATTTATTCAGACATCCGTGCGCGCCTCGCGAAGGCGGGCATCGTAAGCTTGCTCAACCCCGGCCACAGCATCGCGGAGGACGAATGGACCAACTCCGTGTTCTTCGAGAATTCGCCCTACCGCCTGACCTCCGGTATGTACATCCAGAGCGACATCATCGGAAGCCGCGCCGACGGCGCGCCGCTGACCGGCATTTTCGAGGACGGCTATGTGCTGGCGGACGAGGCGCTCCGTGCCGAGCTCGCCGAAAGCTACCCCGAAACATGGGAGCGCATCCAGCGCCGCCGCCGGTTTATGACGGAGGTCGTCGGCATGAAGCTGAGCCTAGACGTACTGCCCATGTCCAATACCTGCGGCATCTACCATCCCTTCATGATGAACGGCAGCCGCATCTTCGCCCTGCGCGAAGAGTAATCAAAAAAGTGCCCCGCCGTTTTTCTGAGCTTGACAATTTCCGGAGATTTGGCTGTTTGGGGCTGTCGGCGAAAGCCGACGGCCCTTTTTTCAAGGTGCGGGAGCCTCAGCGGAAGCGGTAAAACAGATCGTCTATTTCCCCCTTGTACGGCATGGCGGGCGCGGTGCCGCGCTTCGTCACGCTCAGCGCGCCGGCTGCGTTGCCATACTTCGCCGCCGCGAAGAGATCCATGCCCTCGGCCAGCGCCGCCGCGAACGCGCCGTTGAACGCGTCCCCCGCGCCAGTGGTATCGACGGCTTTCACCTCGATGCGCCCGATCCATTCGCCGCGCGCGCCGTCCGTCGCATACACGCCGTTCTCCCCGAGAGTAATAAGCGCCGCCTTCGCGCCCATTTCCATAAGCTTTGCCGCAGCGGCAGGCGCGTCCCCCGCCGTTTTCATGGGAAGCCCCGTGATGAGCTCGGCTTCGGTTTCGTTCGGCGTAACGACGTCGAGCTTTTTCATATATTCGCGCGGTATGCGGCCCGCCGGGGCGGGATTGAGCACGATCATGGCTCCCGCCGCCGCGGCGATGTCGATCACGCGGAACAGCGCGTCGGCATTGGTTTCCAGCTGCAGCAGCACAATATCCGCGCTTTCAACGACGCTGCGGCAGCTTTCCACATCCTCCTGCGTAATTGCGCCGCACGCGCCGCTGACGACGACGATCGCGTTCTGCGCGGTGCGCTCGTCCACCATGATCAGCGCGCAGCCGGTGGGCTCGCTCCCGGAAAGAATGCAACCCGTTCGCATGCCTTCTTTTTCATAAAACGCTTTCGCGGCATCCCCGAAGGCGTCGTTCCCCACCTTGGTGATCAGCGTGACGTCCGCGCCCGCCCGGTGCGCCGCCACCGCCTGGTTGGAGCCCTTCCCGCCGGGTCCTATGGCGAAGCCGGTGCCGAGCACCGTCTCCCCCTGCCTGGGAATCGAGGGGGCGCGCGCGGTCAGGTCGGCGACATAGCTGCCGAAAACGACGATCTTCCTGCCCATTATGCCCCTCCGTCCGGCTCGCAGCTCACGCTTACGGGGCCGTCCTCAATATTTGCCCACACCGTGGGTTCGTTTTTATATACGAGCGCGAGATAGTGATAATACGCGCCGGTGTTTACCCCGTGCGCGGAGGAATGCCAAGTTCCCCTATGGAGCACGGCCACCTGGCCGGGGCGCACGATCACCGGGATCGCGTCCTCGGCGCGCGGCGCGGAACCGCCCGCGCGCGCCACGAGGAAAACGACAGCCTGATCCGTGGGGAAAACCGCCTCCTGGGTGTGCCCGTGCATTTCCATTTGCCGCGCCGTGAACGGCGCGCCCGTGCCGAAGGTATACCCCAGGGACGCGAGCGTGTCGACGATGGGCTGCGTGGAGTTTGCATCCCTCCACCCGTCACCCTCGTTGCGCTCCACCAGGTGCGACTCCTTTGCGCCCGTACGCATATCGTAGAGGATGCCGTACGGGGAAAAGTCCATGTCGGCGATATCGATTGCCCGTTTATGAAGCGTCATCCCTGCCTCGCCGCGCCGCCCTCGCGGCACCTCCGCACCTCTTCCATCAAGCGCCCGACATGCTCCGCGCATACCTTGCCGCGCGCCTGATAGGTATCCTTAAAGTAGCTGCCCACGATGGCCCCATCGGTATCCGCCAGCTGCTGCGCGCAATTCTCGGGCGTGAGGCCCGCCCCGATGACCAGCGGGAAACCGCCCACGATCCGCCGGAACAGGCGCACCTTTTCGAGCGGGGTTTCCTGCCCGGTCGCGTCGCCCGTGATCGTGACGGCGTCGCACCGCGCCATACCGATGGCGAGGTCCTCCTCGAGGCTCCTGCCCGATTTATACGGCTGATACTTGAAGCGGACGCCGCCGAGCACAATGCCGTTAAAGAGGCCGCGGTTGTCCGCGATGAACTCGCCGAAAGCGATGTCGTCACAGGGCGCGAGATGCCCTGCGACCGAGTCGAGCTGGAGAAATGCGGCATTGTACTTGCACGCGAGGCGGAAGTTACCCGCGTCGTCGTCAAGAAGATTCACACCGTACACGACGCCCTGGTCGTGCCTGGAAAAATAATCGAGCGCCGTCTCGACATACTCCGGGTGGCCGAAGTAATTTTCGATTACCACCGCATCCACGCCGTGCGCAGCCATGACGCGCACCTCTTCGAGCGCGGTTTCGAGCATTTCCCGTTCGTCTTCTCCTTGCAAATGAAGCATGCCGAAAATGGGCTTTTTCCATCCGAAGGCTTTCCTGAATCTGTTTTCTTCCATGTTGCTCCCGAATTATCTGACCTAGCGATTTGTTGTTATAATACATCTTAATACAATTGTTTGACACTGTCAATTGCCTATGCTATGATTATTTTCATCCAGTTTCTTATCCATCAAATCAATATAAAAAGGGGCTTGGCGATGAAGGGCGGCGCAGTGTTTATCGGGGATGTGGCGAAGGACGAGTACTATTCCATGGACGCGTATCCCGCGCTCGGCACCAAGGCGGATGTGAGGCAGCTTCCGGCCATGATGGGCGGATCGATCGCCAACGCGGCCTGCGTCTACGCGAGCTTCGGCGAAAACACGCGTTTCCTCGGCCACCTCAACAACAGGGACCGGGAGTTGACGAAATACCTGAGCGAACAATGCGGTATCGACACAGGGCTTACCATCTACGACGACGCGCTCGCCGATTCCAAGTGTCTTATTCTCCTCGCCGAAGGCGAGCACACGGTTTTCATGGTGGACACCGGCGAAAATGACCTGAACCTGCCGGAGGACACCTTCCGGACGCTGTGCGAAGCGCCTCTGATCTACACCTCGCACTGGGTGCTCGGGAGGATCCGCTGCGGAACCATGAACAATGTGGAAGTCCTGCGCCGCTGGCGCGAATGCGGCGTCAGGGTGGTGATGGACATCGACGTGGACATGGTCAACGAGGCGCGAAGGCCGCTTATGCCCTACATCGACATCCTGTTCATGAACAAGGTGGGTTTCGCCGCCCAGTCGGTGGGGCGCGGCGAAGCGGAAACGGTGCAGGACCTGTTCGATTCCGGCGTGGGCTTCGTGGTGGTGACGCGCGCGGAAAACGGCTGCAACATATACCGGCGCGAAGGCGCGCTGAGCATACCCGGCGTGAAGATAGACGTCGTGGATGTCACCGGCGCGGGGGATACGTTTTGCAGCGCCTTCTCGCTGATGTACCAGCGCACGGGCGACCCTTTGCGCGCGGGCATATTCGCCAACTACGCGGCGGCTTTGTCCGTCGCCGCCCTCGGGGCGCGCAGCGGCGCGGTAGGCGCCTCCCCCGTGCTGGCGTTCATGCGCGAGCGCGGCGAGGATACGGCCCCCTTCGCGGCGGCGCTCAGTGCCATGCTTCCTAAATGAACGGGGACGAAACCCACCCCGTACACGCGAATTTTACCGGATCGGAGATATCCATGCACAAGATCGATCGCCAGTCGCAAACGCCGATGTATCAGCAGCTCGCGGATCTTATCCGCGGCCGCATCGAAGACGGCGTACTCGGCTACGGAAACCGCATCGCTTCCGAAAACGCCCTGGTCGAGGAATACGGGGTCAGCCGCATTACCGTCAGGAAGGCCCTCGATTTGCTGGTGGATGAAAACTATCTGTTCCGCAAGCAGGGAAAGGGCACGTTCGTTTCGCTGCGCAACGTCTCCTCAAACCGCGCGGTAGAGCAGGGCTTCACCGCGGAGTCCTTCCGGGATGGCGCGATTCCCTCCACGCAGGTGATCGGTAAAACGATCATACCCGCGGAGCAGTGCCCCGCGGAGGGGCGCGCGAATTTCACCGGCGCGGAACTCCTGCTGGTGGCGTGTGTGCGCTATGTCGACGGCGTACCCGTGATTTACGAACAGGACTACTTCCCCATGCGCTTTGCGGAGCTATTGGATATCCGTATGGACAACCGGTCCGTTTTCAGCCTGCTCGGCGACCGGTTCGGGGTCTGCTTCTCCGGCTACTCTTACGTGTTCACCGTGGCGGAAGCGTCGCCGGAGCATGCCAAGGTACTCGGCGTGCCGGCGAGGCACCCTCTGCTGCGGGTCTGCCAGACGGTGCGGGGCGGCAACGATCAATTTGTGTTCTTCAACACCCAGATGGTGCGAACCGACATCTATAAATACCGCACGTCAATGACCATCGAGCCGTAATCCCCCGTCTCCGGATTTCTTCAATATGATATTGCGCAATATTCCGAAGCCGACGACCAGCGTCGGCTTCTATTGCCATACGCTGTCAAAGCGAACGGCCCGTATTCACGTTTTTTGCCCCGGTGGCATAAGCGTGGAGTAACACAGAATCGGGGGGAAGAACGATGAAGGAAATCTATGCGTACAACCGCGAGAAAGCCGTACTGTACGCGCGAAGATGGGCGTTCGGCCGCAACCCGGAGTATTATGATTTTACCACCCTGGGCGGCGACTGCACCAACTTCGCTTCCCAGGTGCTTTACGCTGGGACGGGCGTAATGAACTACCAGCCTGTGACCGGCTGGTATTACGTCAACGTCAACAGTCGTACGGCGTCGTGGACGGGCGTGCCGTTTTTCTACAGCTTCGTAACCTCCAACCAAGGCGCCGGCCCGTTCGGAAAGGTCGTAGGACTTGAGGATATACAGCCGGGGGATTTCATCCAGCTCAACTTCGACGGGGAACGATATGCCCACACCCCTGTAGTGGTGTCGGTCGG
>DATMYG010000060.1:0-2608 GCA_035561055.1 Clostridia bacterium
AACAGATGCGCTCACCCTCGTTCAAAAAATCAGACGAGAACTTAATACAACATACATTCAATGTCTACACCCGGCTTTAGTACCTATTAATCAATTAAACGTGAGCGAGGTGCTTCGGCTTAAGCCGGCTGCGAACCAGGAGTGTTATGTAGCGACAAATGCTGTGTCTATCGCACAGGCGTTTATCGCAAAGAATATCTCACATCCGTATGCCCTTGAGGAGCGTGGCATACCCGTGGGCTTCGTAATGTTCTATGCGGATAAAAAGAACAGAAAATATACGCTTTCTCGCTTTATGGTGGATGCAAGTTACCAGGGGAAGGGCTTCGGAAGAGTAGCTATGGAGCTTGTTATCAAGGAACTAAAAAAGTATGGAGCAAGTAAGGTTGAGTTGTCTGTCGTGCCGGATAATACTACAGCCGTACATGTGTATGAAAGCGCGGGTTTTAAGTTCACGGGCAAGACTATTTTCGACGTGGCATTCATGGAACTCGAACTGTAAAAGCGGTATTGTACCTCGGGGAGAAATGTGTTATAATCCCACAAACGGCGACGACGGAGAAAAGCGTTTGACCCCTGTCCCAGAGAAGGCCGCACAGCTGCGAGCGGCCCGCAGGCAGCCACACGCGCAAGTTCTCTCCCGAGCCGCGCCGGGGAAGTCCCTTTTGGGGGATGCGTAGTCGGCGCCGGGTAAGCCCGATACAGCGACAAAGATCCCGTGTCTGCGGGGTGAATCAGGGTGGTACCACGAACGCGCCTTCGTCCCTTCGACGAGGCGCGTATTTTTATTCCGGGGGATGGATGATATGTACGACAAATTGAAAGAAATCAGGGAGGAAACGCTCCGGCAGCTCAATGATGCGCAGGACGAGAGAGAGCTCGAATCCCTCGGCGTTTCCGTGCTCGGAAGGAGCGGGGCGCTGACCGAAATTCTTCGCGCGATGGGCAAGCTCGAGAAGGAAGAGCGCGCGAAGTTCGGCCAGGCCGCCAATCAGGTGAAAAAGGAGCTCGAGGATGCGATTACGGCGCAGAGGACGCGCATCGCCGCGCTCATGCAGGAGAAGCGCTTCGCCCTCGAGGCGCTCGACGTGACCGAGCCCGGCGTGCGCCGCCGCCCCATGGGCAGGCTCCACCCTATGACGCAGACCTACCGCGTCATACGGGACGCCCTCATCGGCATGGGCTTCACGACCTTCGACGGGCCCGAGGTCGAGTATGACGATTATAACTTCACCAAGCTGAACCTCCCCAAGGACCACCCCGCGCGCGACATGCAGGACACGTTCTATGTGAGCGAGCGCGTGGTATTGAGGACCCACACCAGCCCTTGCGAGGCGCGCGCGCTGCTGGCGCTCGAGCCGCCGTTCCGCCTCGTCATCCCCGGGCGCGTGTTCCGTGTGGATGAAGTGGACGCGTCCCACAGCCCCGTCTTCATGCAGATGGAAGGGCTGGTTGTCGATAAAAACATCAGCCTCGCAGACCTCAAGGGCACGATCGACACCTTCGTGCACGCGGTGTTCGGCGAGGAGGTCAAAACCCGCTTCCGCCCAAGCTACTTCCCCTTCACGGAGCCGAGCGCCGAGGTGGATATCTCCTGCACGATTTGCGGGGGCAAGGGCTGCCGCATGTGCAAGGGCTCGGGCTGGCTGGAAATTATGGGCTGCGGCATCACGAATCCGCACGAATTGGAGAACTGCGGCCTCGACCCGCACGAGTGGAGCGCGTTCGCCTTCGGCCTAGGCGTGGATCGCATCGCGAACCTCAAGTTCGGGGTTACGGACATCCGCCTTCAGTATGAGAACGACGCGCGCTTCCTCGGCCAGTTCTAAGGAGGATATGGATTATGAAACTGCCGCTTAGTTGGTTAAAGGATTATGTGGAATGGAACGTCACGCCCGAGGAGCTCGTAGAAAAGCTCATGTGGCGCGGCTTCGAGGTCGCCTCCATCGAGGAGGATATGGCCGGGATTTCGGGCGTGGTCGTGGGTAAGATAGTAAGCCTTCGCCGCCATGAGAACTCCGATCATCTGCTGGTCTGCTCCGTCGACGTCGGCGCGGGCGATCCGCTTCAGATCGTGACCGGCGCGCCGAATGTGTTCGAGGGCGCGCTCGTGCCTGCGGCGCTCGACGGGGCGACGCTCGTCGGCGGGGTGACGATTAACCCCACAGTCATGCGCGGCGTCGCCAGCGCGGGTATGCTCTGCTCCGGCGAGGAGCTGGGGCTGACCGAGACGGATTATCCCGGCGCGGGCGTCCATGGCATCCTGATTCTGCAAGGGGAGCATAAGCCCGGCACAGATATCAGGGACGCGCTGGGCGCCGGCGAGATCGTGTTCAACATCGAGTTGACCCCAAACCGCGCGGATTGCCAGAGCATTCTTGGCATGTGCCGCGAGGTCGCGGCGGCGTTGGGGCAGAAGTTCAAGGAGCCCGTGATCCGGCGCGTCAAAGGGGAAGGGAACGCCGCGGACTACGCCTCGGTCACCGTCAAAAACAGCGAGCTTTGCCCGCGTTACTGCGCGCGCGTGGTGACAGACCTTAAAATCGAGCCATCGCCCGCGTGGATGCAAAAGCGCCTGCGCGCCGTGGGCATGCGGCCCATCAACAAC
>DATMYG010000061.1:0-2596 GCA_035561055.1 Clostridia bacterium
CGTACTGGACGAACGCCTTGAGCGCGCGCAGCGCGTCCCTGCCGACGAAGCTGTCCTGCGCGTAGGCTTCAAACTCCCCGGCGAAATCGTCGTTGAGCCTGCAGCGTCCGCCGGATATGAAAACGAGTTCCGGCAGCGACGCGAGCCTCCGCCTCTCGCTTGCCGAAACCTTGGGTGGGGTATAAAACAGGTTGGCGACGAAGAAGCCGAGAATGATCGTCGCGAGTAGTCCCGCCGTGAGGAATGTTTCAAGCTTTCGACAACGCCGTGTTTTCGTTTCCATGACGCCTCCTAAAACCTGAAGTAGATGAACGGGCTGAACGAGCCGTCTACGGCGTACGCGGTGGAGGCGACCAGCAGCGCAGCAAGGGCGAGCGGCCGCGCGACGGCAAGCGCAAACATACCCGCGCGCGAATCGCTTTGTGCAAGCCTGTTCTCAAGGCTTTCCATAAACCTCTTGGGCAGCGGCGTGGCGCCGAGCGCACCGATTATAAACAGGAAAGCATAACTGCCAAAATAATAGACGGAGCGCGCGCCCGCGCCCGCGACGCCGCCCAGGCCGAACAGGTCGCCCGCGCGCGCAGCCGCCGCGGCGAGGCTGGGCGAATCGAACAGGCACCAGCTTAAAAGCAGGAAGAAGAGCGTGTACAGGTGCGAGAGGACGCGGGGCGCTTTCCCGAGAACGCGCGCGAGGACGTACTTTTCGGCGAGCAGCAGCAGCGCGAAGTACAGGCCCCAGACGATGAAATTCCAGCTCGCGCCGTGCCACAGGCCTGTCAGCGCCCACACGGCGAGTATGTTACGAACGTGCTTTATGGGGGAAACCCGGTTCCCGCCGAGGGGAATGTAGACATAATCCCGGAACCACGCCCCCAGCGTCATGTGCCAGCGCCGCCAGAATTCGGTGATGCTCCTTGAAACGTACGGATAATCGAAATTCTCGGGGAAGCGGAAGCCCATCATGCGCCCGAGGCCGATGGCCATGTCGCTGTAGCCCGAGAAGTCGTAATATATGCGAAGCCCGTAACCGAACACGTACAGCCATGCGAAGAGCACGCTGCGCTCCGCGCCGCCGGTGTAGGCGGAGCAAAGCTGCGCGAAGGAGTCCGCCAGCAGCGCCTTTTTCGCGAGACCCACAACGAAGCGCCGCGCGCCCGCCGCAAAATCGGGAAGGGTCTGCTTCCTCTCCGCAAGCTCCCCGGCGATGGACGCGTAGCGCACGATGGGGCCGGAAAGGATCTGCGGGTACATGAAGGAATAGGTCGCGAATGAAATGAGGTTCCACTGGAGCTCCGCGTTACCGCGGTAAAGGTCGAAGAGGTAGCTCAGAAGCTGGAACGTATAGAAACTGATCCCGAGGGGCAGCGCGAGCCTGAATAGGGCGAGCGGTCCCTTGCCTTCGCCCGGGGCGAGGAAGGCGTTTATGGTTTTGATAAAGAAGTCTGCGTACTTGAAAAGCGCGAGCGACCCGACGAGCAGCGCCGCCGCGAACGCAAGGAAGAACTTCGCGCCTCTCGTCCCTCTGCGCCGGTCGATGAGAAAGCCCGCACCGAACGCGACGAGCGTCGACGCCGTGAGAAGCAGGATGTATACGGGCTCCCCCCACGCGTAAAAGGCGACGCTTGCGGCAAGCAGCGCCGCATTCTTCCAGCGCTTTGGCGCGATGGAATAGAGCGCTATCGCCGCAGGCAGGAAAAAGTATAAAAACGAGATGCCGGAGAAGAGCATGCGGGTCCTTTCGCGGTTTTATCGGCGCGCCGGCGGCACCCAAAGGATGCCGCCGACGCGCGTATTGAGTTATTCGGCCTCGAAGAACACGTCCACTTCGCCCGCGGCGTCGCCTGAGATGGCGAGGAAAGAATCCTTCAGGGCGGTCGCGGTTTCATCGTACGAGGCGACGAGGAAAACATAGATCCCGGCATCCACGACGAAGGATTGATCCGGGCGCACGCACACCCAGCGGCCGGAGTCGAAGCCGTCCGCGATGAGCTGCTTCACCTGCTCGGCGGAAGCTTCGTCATTGCACTTGACCAGGGCGGATAGGTGCGCGGAAACGTTCATCTCGGCGACGGATACATAAGCGTCCTCAACATATTCGTCAAGCTGCTCCGCGGTGAGGCCGAGGTAGCTCTGGCAGGTCTCGGCGGTGATTTGCTCATCGAACGTCGAAAAATCGATGTTCGCGCCCTCGTTGATCGAGGCGAGGATGTCCTTGGTGTCGCCGTTCAGGCCGCTCTGCCCGGGCGTTGCCTCCGGTGTGGCGGCCGGGGTCGCGGGAGGCGTGGTCTGGGGCGGCGCGGTCGTCTCAACGGGCGGCGTCGCGGTGGCGGAGGGCGCGGCCGGGTTGCAGCCCGAGATGAAGGCTGTAAGCGCGAGCGTCAGCGCGAGGGAGATGAGAAACTGTCTTTTCATGATGGGCTCCTTGTGTTCCGCTTGTATTTTGCATGCAGGCATGCATTGAATAGACGGATAACGGCGGCGCGAGGTTCGTTTTTCTACCGGATTTCATTTTGTTTTCGGCAGGTAAATATGGACTGTATATCCATCTTCGCGATAGTATGCGCAGATATATAAAAATAATAATTTACAATATAAT
>DATMYG010000062.1:0-2543 GCA_035561055.1 Clostridia bacterium
ATTTAGTAGTTATGATATGTCAATAGCGAAATTGCGCAAATCGTACGACATTATTTGTCAAAACGAGTGGGATACAGTATGATGGTACCGTCCGCGGAATGGGCCGTGGCGTCAACGAAAAAGGGAAAGGAGCGCTGAACATGAGGCAGATGAATATCGTCAATACCCAGAAAACGAGGAGGGTGACGATACTGTAGCCCTCCTAAAAACAGGAGGATGTATGTCTCTGAATTGGATTAAGCCCGAAGACTTTTCGTTTGATTCTTTTTTGCTCATGGAGCGCTTTCAGCTGCGCTACATGCTCATGAGCCGCCGGAACAACGCGCAATGGAAGCGGAGCATGGGCCTCGCGCTCGCACATCACGCGGCCGTCGCCTGGTACATCGCGCATCGTTGCCCGGAATGTGCGGGCATCGTCGAGGAGATTGCGGCATGCGCGCCGGAGGAAGCGGATGCGGAGGAAATCCGCGCGGCGGAGGTGTTTTGCCTCGCTTCGGTCGAGGACTTCACGCTTTACACGAAGCCCGAGATCATGGACGCGAGCTGCGATTTCATCTATGCGTGGAATAAGCAGCGCCTGTTCGAACTTGCGGACTTCGCGGGCAAAGCAGTGCTGGACGTGGGCAGCGGGTCCGGCCGTCTCGCCTTCGCCGCCGCCGAGCGCGCGAAGGAAGTCTACGCGAGCGAACCAGTGGGCACGCTTCGCGAATACCTGCGGGATAAGATCAGGCGCGAGGGTATCAAAAACGTGCGCGTCCTCGACGGCATGGCGGGCAGCCTCCCTTACCCGGACGATACGTTCGACATTGTGATGTCCGGCCACGTTGTGGGGGACGATTACGAGGGCGAGATCGCGGAACTGACGCGCGTCGTCAAATCCGGCGGCTGGCTCATCGACTGCCCGGGCGAAGAATCACGCAGGTGCAAGCCCAACGAAGGCTTGCTCGCGCGCGATTGGGAAGAATTCCATTATCTCAGCGCGCTGGGCGGGGATGTGTACCGCTACCGCAAGCAGGTGCTCAAGTAAGCGCAGGCGCGGCTAAGAAAAAAGGTTAAATCAAGGCCGGGGATCGCTCCCCGGCTTTGCGTTTACCCTTCAATCTCCCTGATCGCCGCGGCGATGTCTTTTATAATAAGCGGGCGCATGGTGTCGGCGTAAATCGAGGGATCGGCGTTTCGCAGCGCCTCGAGTATCCTGCCGCAAAGCTCCGGCTTACTTTGGGCGATCTGCGGCAGGGTTTTGACGCACTGGCGCGTGGTAATGGGTTTCTCGTCGTGGATAAGGGCGAGGCAGTCGTCGAGCGCGCGCTCCGTTTTGTTTTCCTCATCCCAGCGCGCGTTCGCGGCAACGAGGAACATGCCGCGCGAGCGGATGTACGAGTTGCCTCCGCGGAGCATCCCGGCGAACCGGTCGAAATAGGCGTAGGCGGCGTCGGACTCCGCGCTCACGGCCAAGAGCGTCTGCAGCGCCTGATAACCCGCGTTGTGGTCCTTCGAGAAAAGCTGTTCCACGAGGATGCCGAGATTCTCTTCCATATTCCCCTCCCGCACACATAAAATTTGAAGCCTTTTAAGCCTATTTTATGAGGGGCGGCGCGCCTTTGCAAGAGAAACCCGCGCGGGGGGGACGGTGTGGTATAATGAATTATATCTTTTGTAAGAGGAAACGCAGATGGTATATTACGACGACGGCGAAATTCTCATACGCGGCATGAAACGCGCGGACGCGGAGGCGATCCTCGCCGCGGAGCTCGCGCAGGGCTATCATGAAACGATGGAGAAATACGAAACACGGCTCCGCGATCAGGCCGAGGGCAGGAGCGCCGCGCTCGTCGCCATATACGCAGGGAACGTCGCGGGCTACGTCAACGTCTACTTCGATGCGCCGTGGGGCGCGTTCGCGGGCACGGGATACTGCGAAATCGTCGATTTCGGCGTGTTGGAAAAATACCGGCGGCGCGGCGTCGGCGGCAGGCTGATGGACGCGGCCGAGGCGATCGCCTTCACAAAGGCGGATACCGTATACCTCGGCGTGGGGCTGCACAGCGGTTACGGCAGCGCGCAGCGCATGTACGTCAAGCGCGGGTATGTGCCGGACGGCTCCGGCGCATGGTACGGCGACAGGGTCTGCGAACCGTACGTCTCCTGCCGCAACGACGACGACCTCGTGCTGTATCTCTCGAAAACGCGCGGAAACGGACGGTAATTTCCCGGGAAAGGACGCGCGTTTGGCGGACGAACCGAACATCCGAAAGAAGCTGCGCGAGCTCAAGAAGCTCGAAATCCGGCTGCGCTTTAACGGCGAGGCGCCGCCCGGACGCGCGCTCGTATGGGATGGCTTCTTCGGGCGCGGAAAGGACGGACGCGCGGCGAAATACCCGATTGAAACCCTCGCTTCGATGGAGCGGGAGACGTTCAAGCGCGTCGTCGAGGAATACTTCGCGCTCGTCTACTACGAGCTGTACCGGGAATGCGGCATAGCGCGCGCCGCGGGTGCGTACGACCCCAAGCTTCTCGCGCGGTTCGGTTTGCCATTTTCCGCG
>DATMYG010000063.1:0-4039 GCA_035561055.1 Clostridia bacterium
TCTTCTCCTTCAACCAGACCTCCAGGGCCCTGCCTTTCGCGGACGTCCCCGCCATGCTCCGCGCGGCGGCGAAGGCGCACCCGCAGCGCGTCGCGGTCATCCACGGCGGCAAAAGGCTCACCTACGAAGCGCTCTTCGCCAGGGCCGCCTCCTATGCCCGCGCGATCGACTCCCTCTGCCCCACGGGCAACGGCGTCGTCGCCGTCTGCCTTGAAAAGGGCTTCCCGCTCGCAGCGGCCGTGGTCGCCGCAGCCATCTCGGGCAACGCGTGGCTCACGCTGCCCGCGGATACGCCGCCGGGCAGGCTCAACGAAATCCTCGAAGATTCCGGCGCGGGCGTCCTCGTCTGCGCCGACGGCACGGTCCCCTCGGGCTGCCGCGCACCCGTACTCAGCCCCGCGCAGGCTGAGCTGTTCGACTCCGCGCCGTACCCCGTCAAACCCTGCGCGAAGACCGCGTACATGGTCTATACTTCGGGCAGCACGGGTAAGCCCAAGGGCGTGCTCATCGGGCAGGAGAACCTCGTTAACCTTGCCGCCGCAGCCCGCGCGCTCTATGGGCACGGCGCCGTGCTCTCGCTCTGTTCCACGGGCTTCGACGTGTTCGTCATGGAATGCGCGGTCTCTTTGATGAACGGGCGCACCCTCGTCTTTCCCGAGCCGGGGCAGCAGGAGGATCCCAAGCAGTTGGCCGCGCTCATCCGCGGCTTTGCCGTGGGCAACCTGTTCATGCCGCCCTCCAGGCTCGAGGCGTACTTGCGCGAAGGCGAGTTCGCGCGCGCCCTTAACTGCGTGGAGAGCATCGTCTGCGGAGGGGAGCGCTTCCCGGGGGAACTGATGCAGAGCGTACGCCTCTATTCGCAGGCCTCCGTCTACAACCAGTACGGCCCGTCGGAAACGACCATAGCCGTGAGCTATAAGCTCCTCAACGACGCGAGCGCCGTAACCATAGGCAAACCCATGGACAATTGCCGTCTGTACGTGCTGGACGCCCACCTCCAGCCGCTGCCCATCGGCGTGAACGGCGAGGTGTACATCGGCGGATTGTGCGTGGGGCAGGGTTACAAAAACCTACCCGAGCTGAACGAAAAGAGCTTCATCCCGAGCCCCTTTGAGCTGGGGGAGACGCTCTACCGCTCGGGCGACGTGGGCTGCTGGACGAACGATGGGGAAATCATGCTCGGCGGCCGGATGGACGACCAGGTCAAGCTGCGCGGCCTTCGTGTCGAACCGCAGGAGATCGCCATGCGCCTTGGCGCCCACGAAAAGGTGAGTCAGGCCGCAGTCAAGCTCGTCAGCCGCGGCATGGGCGCGCTCGTCGTCGCGTATTATACTGCCGACCGGGAAATACCCGAGGCGGAGCTGACGGAATTCCTGCGCTCGTACCTGCCCGTCTATATGCTTCCGGGCGCGTACGTCCGCCTCGAGGCGATG
This sequence comes from Clostridia bacterium, assembly GCA_035561055.1. Lineage (GTDB taxonomy): Bacteria > Bacillota > Clostridia > Christensenellales > CAG-138 > Phil1. Next base: position 1,434 of record DATMYG010000063.1, read on the forward strand.
CCCGTCACCCGCAGCGGCAAGATCGATTACCTCGCCCTGCCAGAACCAGAGGTTTCCTCCGCGGGCGTTGAGGCGCAGAATTCCGCCGAGGCGGACGTGCTTGCCATATTCCAAAAAAACCTGCGCCACTCCGACTTGGATGTCGAGAGCGATTATTTCCTTTTCGGCGGGGATTCCCTCACCGCCATGGAGACGCTTGCGGCGCTCGAGGCGAAGTTCGGCGTCAAGCTCGCTGTGGCGGACCTGTTCGTGTGCCGCACCGCGCGCAGGCTTGCCGCCCTCCTCGCGCCGGACGCGCAGCGGGAAGCCGCGCCGCAGGCCGCGCCCGCGGACGAGCGCATCCCCGTCGCCGAGCCGCGCGCGCTCTATCCCGCGACGCCCACGCAGATCGCCATTTACCTCGATTCGCAGTCCGACCCGAAGTCGCTTGCCTATAACATGCCGGGCGCGTTCCGCCTGCCTGGAAACGCGGACAGGGGCCGACTACTCGCAGCCTTCAGGGAGCTGATCTCCCGCGAAAAGCTTTTGCGTACGGGTTTCGAGCCCGGGAACGGCGGCCTCGTGCAGCGCGTATGGGATAACGCCGCCTTCGGCATCGGGGTTCTCTCGCAGGAGAGCTTCGAAAAGGCGATGCGCGATTTCATCCGCCCGTTCGACGTGACGCGGCCGCCGCTGATGCGCGCGGCGTTCTGGGATTCGCCTAACGGGGACGCGTACCTCTTTTTCGATACCCATCACCTCGTCGGCGACGGGCTTACGAGCCCGCTGCTGCTCAAAAAGCTCGACGCGCTCTATTCAAACCGTCCGTACGAGGTCGGGGCGGGCTTTGCCGACTACGCGCTGTGGCTCGCGGAAAAGGGCGTGAACGCGCGCGCGCATGAGTACTGGCGCAATCAACTCGAAAACGCGCCGGAGCTTATCAATTTTCCCTACGACCACCCGGAGACCGCGCACGGCCCGTATCCCGGCAAAAAGCGCGTCTTTGCGCTTAAGCACGAAGTCTCCCTTAGGGCGGAGGAATACTGCGCCAAACGCGCCGCGACCCCCTTCATGCTCTTCGCGGCGGCGTACGCGTTGCTTCTTTATAAGCTCACGGGCGCGGAGGACATGCTCATCGGCACGCCCGTATCGGGCAGAACTACGCCGCAGATGATGGATATGCTTGGTCCCTTCATCCGTACGCTTCCGCTGCGCGTGAGGCTCAATCCCGAGGAAAGCGCAGCGGACTTCGTTGCGCGCGTGCGCCTCGCAACCCTCGACATGATCGTCCATCAGGAGGCGGATGTCGGCGCGCTCGCGAAGTTCGCGCGCGGCGCTTCCGGCGGGCGCATATTCAACGCGCTCTTCTCCATGCGCCCCTTCGGCGAGGGCGAATTCTCCTTCCTCGGCGAAAGGCTCAGCCCCGCGCCCGCGGACAGCGGCTTCGCGAAGTTCCCGCTCTCCCTTGAGGCCGCCAAAACCCAAGGGGGGTATTCCTTTACGCTCGAGTACGCGTCCAGCCTCATCGACGACGAGACGGCCGCGCTCTGGGCGCGCAGCTACGGCGCGCTTGTCGAGGCGCTCGTCGGCAACGACGCGGCTCCCATCGCCCAGCTCGACCCGCTGTGCGAAATGGACCGGTACGATCTCGTCGACCGGCCGGACAGGCTCAGCACGCCCTTCGCGGATATCCCGCTCGACTATACGATTTTCCATGCCGCGAGGAACCATCCCGACGCGCCGGCTGTTCGCTTCCACGGGGAAACGGTGACCTACGCCGCCCTCAAGGCGCGCGCGGAGCACATCGCCCGCGCCCTCGCAGGGCGCGGCCTCGGGCGGGGGGACGTCGTCGGCCTCGTGCACGCCCGCACACCCGATATGTTCGCCGCCCTCATCGGCATCATGAAGGCGGGCTGCGCGTATATGCCCGCGCTCTCGAATTTTCCGGCGCAAAGGCTCGCGTACATGGCGAAAACCGCGGGGGCGAAGCTCGTCCTTGCGGACGAAGCCGCGGCCGCCGCGCTTCAAGTTTTCGATCTGCCCTGTCCTGTCGCGGCGGTGAACGCGCTCGAGGCCGCGCCCGGGGCGAAGCTGCCCACACTCGCCGAGCGCGGCGGGGAGGACGGCATCTACGTGCTGTTCACCTCCGGTTCAACGGGGGATCCCAAAGGCGCGCTCAACACGCACGCGGCCATTGCCAACCTGCTCGAGGCGATGACCACCATCATCGGGGAGCAGGCGAAGAGCGTGCTCTGCTCCACGAACATGACGTTCGACATCTTCATCACCGAGTCGCTTCTTGCGCTTGCGCTTGGTAAATGCGTCGTCCTTGCGGACGAGGAGGAAATGTTTTTGCCGCACCGGCTCGCGGAGCTTATCGTACGCGAGAGCGTGGATACCGCGCAGCTTACGCCCTCCAGGCTTCAGATGTGCATGGGGAGCGACGCGTTTTGCGCCGCTTCGGCTCGGCTCGGCGCGATGATACTCGTGGGCGAACCGCTCACGCTGCATCTCGCCTCGCTCTGGCGCGCGGCGACAAAGGCGAAGCTCTATAACATGTACGGCCCTACCGAGGCCGCGGTGTATGTGAGCGGAATCGAATCCTCGGGCGAGGAGGAGCGCATCAC
>DATMYG010000064.1:0-2329 GCA_035561055.1 Clostridia bacterium
CAATTACCTGAAGGAGGTTGCGTATGGCTGGCAAGAGAGAGGACGAATTCGTAAAGGAGATCGCGTCCCGCGCGGAGGATTTTCCCCAGTGGTACACGGACGTGATCATGAAGACGGACATGGTCGATTATTCCGACGTTAAGGGCTGCATGGTCATCAAACCATACGGCTACGGGGTGTGGGAGCTGATCCAGCAGCAGATGGACGCCCGCTTCAAGGCGACGGGGCATAAGAACGCCTATTTTCCGCTGTTTATTCCCGAGAGCCTTTTGATGAAGGAGGCCGAACATGTCGAGGGCTTCGCGCCCGAGGTCGCGTGGGTTACGATGGGCGGCAAGGAGCAGCTCACGGAGCGTCTCGCCATCCGCCCCACGAGCGAGACGGTCATCGGCGCGATGTATTCGCGCTGGATCCAGTCCTACCGCGACCTGCCGATGCTCCTGAACCAGTGGTGCAACGTCGTGCGCTGGGAGAAGAGCACGCGGCCTTTCCTTAGAACCAGCGAGTTTCTCTGGCAGGAGGGGCATACCGCCCACGCCACGGGCGAGGAAGCGCAGGAGGAGACCATGCGTATGCTCGGCGTTTACAAGGAATTCGCCGAGAACGTGCTCGCCATTCCCGTGATCGTCGGCAAAAAGAGCGAGAAGGAAAAGTTCGCGGGCGCGGTCGCGACCTATACGATGGAGGCCATGATGCAGGACGGCAAGGCGCTGCAGATGGGCACCTCGCATTACCTCGGGCAGAACTTTGCCAAGGGGTACGACATCACGTACCTGAGCCGCGAAGGCCGCCTCGAGTACTGCCACACGACCTCGTGGGGCACCTCGACCCGCATGATCGGCGGCATCATCATGGTGCACGGCGACGACAGGGGCCTGATGCTGCCCCCGCGCGTCGCGCCCACGCAGGCCGTCATACTGCCCATCGCCCAGCACAAAGAGGGCGTGCTCGACAAGGCGTATGAACTGAAGCGTTTGCTCGCGGACGCAGGCATCCGCATGGAGCTGGACGACAGCGACAACAGCGCGGGCTGGAAGTTCAACGAGTGGGAGATGAAGGGCGTCCCCGTGCGCCTAGAGGTCGGCCCCAAGGACATCGAAAAGAACCAGGTCGTGCTCGTGCGCCGCGACAGCCACGAGAAGGCTTTCGTGCCCATGGATGGACTTGCGAACGCGGTCAAAGCGCTTCTCGACGACGTGCATAAGGGCATGCTTGCGCGCGCGCTGGCCTTCCGCGAGGAAAAGACCGTGAACGCGACGGATTTCGAGCAGTTGAAGGCGGGCGTGAGTAACGGCTTCGTGCGCGCCATGTGGTGCGGCGAGCGTGCCTGCGAGGACGAGATCAAGGCCAAGACCGGCGCCACCACGCGCTGCATGCCCCTTGAGCGCGACGAGGAAATGGAGCATGAGCTCGGCTGCGCCTGCGTGCACTGCGGCAAGCCCGCCAAGACCATGATGTACTTCGCGAAGGCGTACTGAAACGATTGAACATGAACAATCGCTGAAAATTCGAGCGGCTTCCGTTTTAACGAACGGAAGCCGTTTCATCCGCTTGTGTCCATTGTCAATTTGCCCGGGTTAATCTATACTACATGCAGGAACATAAAGGAGGTCATCCTATGAAAGTCATCCTGATCAACGGCAGCCCGAACGAGTACGGCTGCACCTATACGGCGCTGGCGGAAATTGCCAAAACCCTCGGACAGAACGGGGTTGAATCCGAAATCATCCACATCGGCAAGCGGCCCATCCGCGGCTGCCAGGACTGCGAGGTCTGCGGCAGGGATCACTGTCACTGCGTCTTCAACGACGACGTCGTCAACCTCGTGGTCGAGCGCATGCGCGAGGCGGACGGTCTCATAGTCGGCAGCCCGGTCTACTACGCCTCCGCCAACGGCAGCGTCATATGCCTGCTCGACCGGGCCTTCAGAGTGGGCAAATGCTTCGCGCACAAGCCCGCGGCGGCGATCGCCTCCGCGCGGCGCGCGGGCACTACCGCCACCATGGACGAGCTCAATAAATATTTCCTTCACGACCAGATGCCCATCGTCTCCTCGACCTACTGGCCTGCGGTGCACGGCTGCACGCCCGAGGAGGTTTTGAAGGACGAGGAGGGTATGCAGACCATGCGCAACCTCGCACGCAACATGGCGTGGCTCTTACAATCCATCGAGGCCGCGAAAAAGGCGGGCATTGAACCTCCGGCAGCCGAGCGGAATTACCGCACGGACTACATCCGGTAAGCGCCTGGGCGGGAACGAAGCGCGCAATACAGTACGGACACGGTCGCAAGGCCGTGGCCGTACTTCTTTTTCCGATATTTCACGCGG
>DATMYG010000065.1:0-5205 GCA_035561055.1 Clostridia bacterium
GAGCCGCGCGGTGTAGCCGCGAACAGAGAGGATATCTGCTGCCCTGTAAATCAAATCCACCTCGGAGCCCGAGGCCATGAGGATGACGTCGGGATTGCCGTCGTGCGGGTCGCGCAGCACGTAGCCGCCGCAGAGCGCGCCTTCGCCGGTATCGGGAAGCTGCGGCAGGTTCTGACGGGTGAGGGCGAGCACGCAGGGTTCCTTCGCGCGCAGCGCCGTGATGTAGGCGCAGTTCGTTTCCTTCTGATCCGCCGGGCGCAGGACGAGCACGTCCGGCGTCGCACGAAGCGCCGCGAGCTGCTCGATGGGCTGGTGCGTAGGGCCGTCCTCGCCCACGCCGATGCTGTCGTGCGTAAGGACGTAAATGACGGGCAGCTTCATGAGCGCGCTCAAGCGAAGCGCGGGCTTGACGTAGTCCGCGAAGACGAAGAACGTCGCACAGAACGGGCGAAGCCCCCCGTAGAGCGCGATGCCGTTGCTAATAGCGGCCATCGCGAGCTCGCGCACGCCGAAGTGGATGTTGCAGCCCTCCCTGTGCTCGGGGGAGAAGAAGGGGCTGCCCTTCAATTCCGTATTGGTGGAGGGGGCGAGGTCCGCGCTGCCGCCCAAGAGGTTGGGCATCTTCTGGAACAGCGCGTTAAGCGCCGCGCCGGAGCAGGCGCGCGTCGCCTTGGGCGCGTCCGCCGAGATACCCGCGAGCGCCTCGAGCGCCGCGCCGGGGATTTCGTCCGCGCGCCACTCTTCGAGCTGCGCCGCAAGCTCGGGGTACGCCTCGCGGTAGCGCGCGTACATCGCCTCATATTCCTCACGCGCCTTGGCGCCGCGCATGGCGAGCGCTTCGAAGTGCGCGTACACGTCCCTGGGTACCTCGAAAGGAGGGTACTCCCAGTTGAGCCGCCGTTTCATATCCGCGATGACGTCCTCACCCAGCGGCGCGCCGTGAGCTTCGTGGTTGCCCTCCTTAAGCGTGCCGCGGGCGATTTCGGTCTTGACGATGATGAGCGAAGGCCTTTCCGCCTCCAGCTTGGCCTCCTCTATGGCGAGGCAGACGGCGTCTATATCCTCGCCGTTGTCCACGCGGAGCACCTGCCAGCCCTGCGCCGCGAAGCGCCCCCCGACGTTCTCGGTGAAGGCGAGGTCCGTACTTCCCTCGATGGTGATGCGGTTGCTGTCGTACAGGGCGATGAGCTTGCCGAGCTTCTGCGTGCCTGCGAGACTCGCCGCCTCGCTCGTAATCCCCTCCATCATGCATCCGTCGCCCATCATGACGAAGGTGTGGTTGGCGGCTACGGGGAAGCCCTCGCGGTTGAAGAGCGCCGCCATGTGTGCTTCCGCCATGGCCATGCCCACCGCCATCGCGAAGCCCTGGCCGAGCGGGCCGGTGGTCGCCTCGACGCCTTTGGTGTGGCCGTATTCCGGGTGGCCAGGGGTCAGGCTGCCGTACTGGCGGAATTCCTTGAGGTCGTCCGCCGTCAGCCCGTATCCGTACAGGTGCAGCAGCGCGTATTCGAGCATGGAGGCGTGACCCGAGGAGAGCACGAAGCGGTCCCTGCCCGGCCATTCGGGGTGCTTGGGATCGTGCCGCATGACGCTCCAGAGCGCGTAGGCCATGGGAGCTGCGCCGATTGGCATGCCCGGATGGCCGCTGTTGGCCTTCTGCACCGCGTCAGCCGCGAGCACGCGCATCGCGCTGATTGCCTTCACTTCGATGGGTCTCATAGGTACCTCCGGTTTGCATAAAATCATGATCTAAGGTATTATAGCATATCGACACGCGAAAGGAACGTTGAATATGCGCGCTTTGGCTTACATCGATACACCCATCGGCCGCCTCGCGGCACTGGAGGAGGACGGCGCCCTCGCGTACTTCGGCCGCCCGGAAGAGCTGCCCGAGGGGGCGGAGAGGACAGAGACCCCGCTCATTGCGAAGCTTCGGGAGGAAATCGGGGAATACTTCGCGGGGAAACGCAAAACCTTCCACATTCCCCTCGACCTGGGCTCCGGCACGCCGTGGAGGAGAAAGTGCTGGGAAGGGCTCATGAGCATCCCTTACGGGGAAACGCGCACCTACTCCTGGCTCGCCTCGTTCGCCGGGAACCCAAAGGGCGCGCGGGCGGCGGGCGGCTCGTGCCACGCGAACCCGGTCCTGATCCTGATCCCGTGCCACCGGGTGCTGGGTGCGGACGGCTCGCTCACGGGGTTCGGCGCGGGCATGGACGTCAAGCAAAAGCTGCTCGCGCTGGAGCGCACGAGCGCGCTGTAAGCGCGAAGTTCAGGCAAAGCGCGCCTAAAGTGTCGAAGACACTTTTTTGAAGTTCCGCCACATTGTGGTAATCCGCTTAGCTTGCCACATATTAAAAAATGGGATACAATAAAATTTACTACGGAATCATTCTACCTGACGAAGGAGGTACGCGAATGCCGGGAGTCATTACGACGGAATTGGGCAAAATCGCGATTCCGGACGATATCATAGCGACCATCGCGGGCTATGCCGCGACGGAAAACTACGGCATCGTCGGGATGAGCGCGAAGACCGCCGGCGATCAGTTCTGGCAGATCATCGGCGGAGATAACCAAAAACGCGGCGTCAGGATCACGTCGCTGGGCGAGGACGGAATCGACATCGACCTCTACGTGACCCTGATTTACGGCGCGTCCCTGCCGGCCGTGGCGCAGAACGCCATAGGCAACGTGCGCTACCGCGTGGAGGAATTGACGGGCCTCAAGGTCAAGCACGTCAACGTCCACGTCGAAAACGTACGCGCATAAGCAATGAAGTGGGCGCGGGAGGGCGACCCCTCGCGTTCCGGGAGGTAAGGAATTTGGAAAACACGACCATCAGCGGCGCGATGCTCAGGGATATGCTCCTCACGGGCACGGCGCTGCTGGATAAGAACAGGGCGCTGATCGATTCGCTCAACGTGTTCCCCGTGCCCGACGGCGACACGGGTTCCAACATGCTCATGACCATGCAGAGCGCCGTGCGCGAAATCAAGGAGGTCAAGGGCGACAAGGTAAGCGACATCGCCGCCGCGGCGTCACTCGGCTCCCTCAAGGGTGCGCGCGGGAATTCCGGCGTCATCCTCTCGCAGATCTTCCGCGGCTTCGCGCGCGCGCTCGCGGGAAGGGACGAGATGGACGGCGCGGCGCTCTCGAGCGCGCTTACGATGGGCACGGAGGCCGCCTACAAGGCGGTGATGAAGCCCAAGGAAGGCACCATGCTGACGGTCTCCCGCGTGATGGCGGAGTCCGTCGCCGAGGCGGCGAACATGGGCGCGAACGTGTATAAGCTCGTGGACGTGATGCTCGAGAGCGGCGAGGCCGCCTTGAAGCGCACGCCGGAGCAGTTGCCCGTTTTGAAGGAGGCGGGGGTGGTCGATTCAGGAGGGAAGGGCCTTCTGACGATCCTTCGGGGCTTCAAGATGGTGATGGACGGCGAGGAGGTCGACGATTATGCCGAGGAGGAGACCCCCGCGCAAACCGCGTCCCTTGAGGAGGGCGCGGACCTCGAGGGACTGGACGAGATCGAATTCGGTTACTGCACGGAATTTTTTATCATTCATTTAGACGATACCTTCTGCGAGGCCGATCTCGACAAGTTCCGCGAAAAGCTCATCAAAATAGGCGATTCCGTAGTCGTCGCCAAGGATGGCGGGCTTATCAAGGTGCACGTACACTCCAACTATCCCGGCAAGATCATCCAACTCGCGCTCCGTCTTGGCGAGGTGGACCGCATCAAAATCGAGAACATGCGCGAACAGAACCGCGATCTTCTCGAAGCCCTCAAGAAAAACGAAAAAGAAAACGCGGTGGTCGCGGTCAGCGCGGGCCCGGGGCTCGACGAGGTGTTCAAGGCGCTGGGCGTCTCGGGCATCATCGCGGGCGGGCAGACCATGAACCCGAGCATCGAGAGCATCAACCGCGCCATAAGAAAGGCTAACGCGCGCAACGTGTTCGTGCTGCCCAACAACCCCAACATCCTGCTCGCGGCGCGCCAGGCGTCGCAGCTCTCGGACCGCAACGTTAAGGTGATCCCGACGACGACCATGGTCGAGGGTATCTCGGCCGCGCTCGCCTTCAGCGAGGACGTTTCACCCGACGACAACGCAGAGCAGATGCAGGACGCCATGAACGGCGTGCTCTCGGGCAGCGTCACCTACGCCGTGCGCGATTCGAAGATCAACGGCTCTTCCATCGCGCAGGGCGATATCATGGGCCTGCTCAACGGGGAAATTGCTGAAGTTGGCGCGAGTGTGGACGATGTGACGCTGAAGCTCCTTCGCCGCATGATGGACGCGAAGAAGGGCGACGCCATCGTGACGCTTTTCTTTGGCGAAGGCATGGACGAGGCGAACGCCAGGGCCATCGTCGACCAGGCGGCCGCGGAGTATCCCCGCGGGGAATTCACGGTGCAGTACGGCGGACAGCCGCTCTATTACTATCTGATTTCCGTAGAATAATGGCTCCCGAGCCAATCACAAGCATCAGGGGAATCGGCCCGCGCCGCGCACAAGCGCTCGGCTCGCTGGGCCTTTTCTCTTTGGACGACCTCGTGCGCTTCGCCCCGCGCGACTATCTGGATTACTCCAAGGAAACGGCAATTTCCGACCTTGCGCACGGCCAGTGCGCCGCCGTGAGGGTCACGCTGCTGGGCCCGGCAAAGCAGGTGCGCGTCCGGCCCGGCCTCACGATGACCGTCGCCCGCGCTTCGAACGGGGCGGACAGGCTCGAGCTCGTCTGGTACAACCAGCCCTACCGCGCGAAATCCATTCGGGAGGGCACGACGGTTTACGCCTGCGGCCGCGCGGACAGGCGGCGCGGATTGAAGCTCGTCAACGCCGCGTTTTATGACGAGCTGCCCGGCATCGTGCCGGTTTATCCCGTCGCGCAGGGCGTTTCCCAAAAGGTCGTGCGCGACGCGGTCGCGGCGGCGCTTGCCGCGCGCGCCGGGGAGTTTGCCGAAACGCTGCCGGATTGTATCCGGGCGCGCTATATGCTCATGCCTGTCGGGGAAGCGCTCGCGACCCTCCACCGGCCAAAAACGTTCGAAGCGCTCGCCGAGGCCAAACGCCGGCTCGCCTTCGAGGATATGCTGCTGTATTCGCTGATGATTTCCATGCTTCGCAGCGCGAGAAAACACGCGAACGGCACGGCGTTTCAAACAGCGGGCCTTCGGGAAGAATACCTCTCGAAGCTCCCTTA
>DATMYG010000066.1:0-3127 GCA_035561055.1 Clostridia bacterium
CATGCTCACGCAGGCCGGACGGTATGGGGATATCATCTCGCTGTGCCGCCGCGCGTCGGTCATCGACCCGTACGACGAATCGGTCCACTTCGCGCTCATTCAGGCGCTGGTCGCCACGGGCGCGCAGCAGGAGGCTATGAGCCATTACAATTACGTTACGGAGATGTTCTTTTCCCACTTCGGCGTGACGCCCTCGCAGGAACTGACGCAGCTCTACCGCGAAATCGTGCGCACCAGCAAGAATACGGAAATGGATCTGGGCACCATTCGCTCCGGCCTCACGGAGAACGAGCGCGCCGACGGCGCCTACTATTGTGAATACGAAATTTTCAAGGATATATATCGGATACAGGCGAGAAACGCGAGCCGCAATGGGCTTGTGATCCACGTCGCGCTCATCACCATACTGGACGGGTACGGCAAAAAGCTCACGCAGGCCAAGATGAACACCGCTATGGAGCGGTTGCGCGAGATCATCGCCAAGTCTCTGCGCCGGGGCGACGTGTACACGCGCTATAGCGTCTCCCAGTACCTGATGATGCTCCCGCTGGCCAACTACGAGAATACGCAGATTGTGATGGACCGCGTGACGCGCAACTTCAAGCACGCCTATCCTAAGATGGAGCTGCTTCTCCACTACAGCGCGCTTCCGCTCGATCCCCTGCCGTAAGGAAAACCGAATGAATCAAAAAACGCTCCGCATCCCGTGCAATCCGGGGCGCGGAGCGGTTTTTCATTTGGCATATCGGCGCGGGGTCACTGCGCGATGAGCGACGCGAACTCCGCGAGATCTTGTTCGGCAATATGCGGCTTGGGCGCATACCCGCCCAGCAGCGTGAAGAACAGTCCCGCGCGCGCGCGGATGTGCCGCGCCTGCGGGAGCCGCAACTTGAGCGCGCCCACCTCGAACATGACCTTCCATTTTTCAAGAGAGGACGTGAGTAGCCGCGCGATGGCGGGATCGTCGAGGCAGCCTTCCGCGAAGAGCACCGCGTAGAGCCTGCGCCGCCTCTCGTCGCCGAGCAGCGTTTCGATCAGGACGAACATTTCCGCTTCGGGCTCCGCCTCGCGCGATATGGACTCCACCCAGTTGAGCAGCGCGTCCGCGACGAAATCGCAGCAGCCCTGCGCCACGTCGAGGGCGAGCGCCTCCTTGGCGGGGTAGTAGTAATAGACCGTACCCTTGGCGATGGAAGCCGCGGCGGCGATGTCGTTCAGGCTGGTGCCGTGTACGCCCGTGCGCGTGAACAGTTCTGACGCGGTCGCCACGATTTTCGCTCCTACGTCCTCGTATCCCTCGTGCTTGCTGCGCATCGGCCCCACCCCCTTCCGGCATGGTTTCAGTATAATGATACCCATAAAAAAAGGCAACAGGAAAAGCGCGCGCACATGCCGCCGCGGTGCTGGTGAATTATGGATTCCCACGCTGTCGCCCCGGCGGCGCTCCTGTGCCGGAAAATCGAATTGTTTTAAACAAATTGCGCATAATCTTACATAGAACGATACTTTTTTAGACATGCAAAAAAACATGTATACACGTTTCTTACCATGCATGTATATCTTTTGCGAAGGGTTGAAACACCCGCACAAAGGTAGTAAATTAACTTGTGAAAGGGCTGTTTCGGCCCGTCTGAACGATCTTCGGAGGGATAACATGCAAATTGTGACAAGGGGCGTCGCCGGTACGATGGAGTCCAGCGACATCAGCGTGCGCATCGAGCCGAGCGAGCAGGAGGGCATCTCCCTCACGCTGACGAGCGCCGTGATGCAGCAGTTCGGCAAGCAGATCGAGAAGGTCATCCGCGATACGCTGGCCCAGCTTGGGGTGACGAGCGCAACGGTGGATGCAGTGGACAAGGGCGCGCTCGACTGCACCGTATCTGCGCGCGTAAAGACCGCGGCGTACCGCGCCGCCAAGTGCGAGGCATACGCCTGGGAGACAAAAGAATGAAGCTCAGACGCAGCATGTTGTTCGTGCCGGGCAACAACCCCGGCATGGTGCGCGATGCGCATATTTACGGGTCGGACTCGATCATGTTCGACCTTGAGGATTCCGTTTCCGTCAATGAAAAGGACAGCGCGCGCTTCCTTGTATACAGCGCGCTCACGAAGCTTTCTTACGGCAGCAAGGAGCTGGTCGTGCGCATCAACGATCTTGGGAGCGGCCTTGGCGTCGAGGACCTCGAGGCCATCGTGCGCGCGCAGCCGGATGTGATCCGCCTGCCCAAAACCGAATGCGCAAAGGATATCCTCGACTGCGAAGCGGAGATCGAGCGCATCGAGCGCGCGGCGGGCATCCCCGCGGGCAAAACGAAGATGATGGCGGCCATCGAGAGCGCGATGGGCGTGCTCAACGCAAAGGAGATCGCCTTCGCCTCCCCGCGGCTCGTCGGCATCGCCCTGGGTGCGGAAGACTATGTGACCGACCTCAAGACCACCCGCAGCGACGGCACGGAGCTGTTCTTCGCCCGCTGCATGATATTGAACGCGGCGCGCGCGGCCGGCATCGACGCGCTCGACACCGTCTACAGCGACGTCAACAACGAGGAAGGCTTCCTTGCCGAGGCGGAATTGATCCACAAGCTCGGCTTCAGCGGCAAAAGCGTCATCAATCCCCGCCAGATTCCGCCGCTGCACAAGGTGTTCACGCCCAGCGAAAAGGACCTCGAAAAAGCCCGCGCGGTCATCGAGGCGAGCGAGGAGGCCGAGCGCCGCGGCAGCGGCGTGGTCGCCCTGAACGGCAAGATGATCGACAAGCCCATTGTGGAGCGCGCGCATTACCTCGTCCGGCTTGCGGAAGCCGCAAACAGGACGCCCATCGAGGAGGTTTGACCATGCAGGACATCAACATCAAAGCCATACCGCACATCGAGGAGATCCCCGCGCAGCACGGCCCGTTTTCCGGCACACCGGCCAAGGACGCCGAGACCTTCCGCGAGAGGATGAACACTAAGAATAAGGTCGTCGCAAGCCTCGAGGAGGCCATCCGCCTGAGCGGCCTCAAGGACGGTATGACCGTTTCCTTCCACCACCACTTCCGCAACGGCGACTACATCGTCAACATGGTGCTCGCCGAGATCGCGCGCATGGGCATCAAGAACCTCACGGTCGCCGCGAGCTCGCTGAC
>DATMYG010000067.1:0-8297 GCA_035561055.1 Clostridia bacterium
GCCCGCGACGGGGCTGCCGGGGCTCTTGAGTCGGGCGACCGACTCGACGAGCGCGGCGTCCGCCTGCAGTTCGCCGTCCACGACGAGCTCGGGCGCGAGCTCTCTGACGAGTTTGGTCGCGGCGACGACCTTGTCCACATCCTCGTGCCTGGCACTGCCCTTCGTGGAGAACGAGAGCATCGCCACGCGGGGATCGATGCCGCACAGCGCCTTGCCTGTTTGGGCCGAGGCGATGGCGATGGCCGCGAGCTGCTCGGCCGTGGGATCTATATTCACGGCGCAATCCGCGAAGATCAGCACGCCGTCACTTCCATAGGTTTTATCGGGCACTTCCATGATGAAGCAGCTCGATACGCTCGAGATGCCCTTTGCCATTTTAATAATCTGCAGTCCCGGGCGCAGCGTGTTGCCCGTGGTGTTGATGGCGCCGGCCACCATGCCGTCCGCCTTGCCGTCCTTGATGAGCATCGCGCCGAAAAATAAAGGATCCCTGATCTGCTCAACCGCCTTCTCAGGCGTGACGCCCTTTTCCTTGCGCAACTCGTAGAACCGGGCCGCATAGCGCTTGAAATCAGGGGAAGCTTCGGGATCGATGATATCCACGCCGTCGAGGCGAACGCTGAACCTGTCCGCGACCGCGCGCGCTTCTTCCGCTTTGCCGATGAGCGTCACGCGCGCAACGCCCGCTTCGGTGATTTTCTGTGCCGCCTGTACGGTGCGTTCCTCCGTTCCCTCGGCCAAAACGATATGTTTTACGTCGGCTTTGGCCCTTTCCCTGATCCTGTCCAGAACAGACATGCTAAGGTATCTCCTTTCCGCTCCGAAAAGTCGGGACGCGCGGCCCCGAGTTCGTATTATAGCACACCCGGTCCTCCAATGACACCCATTCGCGAGATTTTGTTTCGCAATTTGACGCTTTTTATTCATAGAATCAAGCAACTATGCTATAATTGACGAAAACGCTGCGGAGGACGACGGATGACTTCCTGTGTGGGCATCATCGCGGAATACAACCCTTTCCATAACGGGCATTTATACCAGCTCGCGCGCGCGAAGGAGCTTTCGGGATGCGCTTTTGCCGCCGTCGCCATGAGCGGCAGCTTTACCCAGCGCGGGGAGCCCGCCTGCACGGATAAGTTCACGCGCGCCGCATGGGCGCTCGCGAACGGCGCGGACATCGTGTTCGAACTGCCCGCGCTCTTCTCTCTGGCCAACGCGGAGCGCTTCGCGCGCGGGGGTGTTGCTCTGCTGCATAAGAGCGGCCTTGTCGGCGCACTCTCCTTCGGCGCGGAGGACGCGGACGCCGATCTGCTCCGGCGGCTCGCTGATCTTACGGCGGATGAATGCGGCGCGCTCAAGGAAAGGCTCGACCATCACCTTGCCTCGGGCAAATCCTTCCCCGCGGCGCGCGCCGCGGCCATCAGGGACGCGCATGGGGACGAGGAGCTATGCGCCGCGCTGCTATCGCCTAACAACATCCTTGCGCTCGAATACCTGCGCGCGATCGACGCGCTCTGTCCCGGCATGCGCGCATTTCCCGTACAGAGGCAGGGCGCGCCGCACGATTCCGGCATGCCCGCCGGGGGATTCGCGAGCGCATCCAGCCTGCGCGTCGCGCTCGACCGGTGCGACCTGAAGCTGATCCGTTCTTTCACGCCGGAAGGCGTCTACGGCGACTGCAAGCGGCTCGTCGCGGAGCTCCGCGCACCGTACCAATCCGCGGCGCTGTCCGACGCTTTTCTTTACTCAATCCGAAAGCTCTCCCCGCGGGAACTCGCGGGGCTGCCCGACGTGGCCGAAGGCTTGGAAAACGCGATCTACCGAGAAGCGCGCGCCTGCACGAACTACGGAGAATTGCTCGCCGCCGTCAAGTCCAAGCGCTATACGCTCGCGCGGCTCAGGCGGATACTCGCCTACGCCCTACTCGGCATAACGAAAGAGATGCAGCGCGCGCATCCCTCCCCTCTCTATCTGCGCGTGCTCGGCGTCAAAAGGGATTCGATCGCCCTGCTCTCGCGCCTCGCGGAGGCCGCTTCGCTACCCATCGTAACGTGCAAGGCGGATTACGACGCGCTCGGCGACGCGGCAAGGGGCATGCTCGACCTCGACCTGTTCGCGGGGGAGCTATTGGGCATGGCCGCGCCCGCGCCGCACGCCGTCGAATACGAGTTCACGCGGCCGCTGACGATGATCTGACCCCGGCGGTATCAAGACGCGCCTCGCGCATACATTTGATGTATGAAAAGGCGCGTTGTGTTTTTTTCCTGCGCGGCGCTGTGCGCGCTGCTCATCGCATTCAATCGGGAGTCGGCCGGGGCCGCGCGCGAGGGCTTCGCGCTCTGGCAGAACGTGCTGCTCCCCTCCCTGCTGCCCTTTTTTGTCTGCGCGCGCATCATGCAGGCGAGCGGGGCGGTGCAGCCCTCCGATCCCGTTGCGCTCTTCGCGCTTTCCTTCGTTTCCGGCGCGCCGTCGGGCGCGCGGCTGTGCGCCGCGTTCGAGCCGGGGGAGGATTCTCCTTACGGGCCGACGCTCGTCGCGGCGTCGCTCAACACGCTGAGCCCCGTTTTTGTCTGCGGAACCTACGCTTCCGTCATACTCGGCGCGCCCGTGCTCGCCATCCCGCTGATTATGGGTCAGCTCGTGAGCGCGCTCGCCTTTTTCGGTTTTTTCCTGCGCACGGGTGCGCTCGATATAAAAAAGCATAAGGCGTTCGAGCCCGTGCCCGCATCAAAGCTCTTCCCCTCCGCCATCGCGGATGCGGTAAGCTCTCTTCTGGGCATCTGCGGCACTGTGGTCTTTTTCAGCGTGCTCGAAACCGTTCTTGACACCGCGGGTGTCACGCGCGTGCTCACTTGGCCCGCGCGGATGCTTGTGGACGCGCTCGGCGGTAAGGGAGCGTCCGTCGAAGCCGTGCTCTCGGCGCTGCTTGAAGTCGCCTCCGGGGCGAATGAAATCGCCCGCTCGGGCATGGGCCTTCGCGCGGCGGTGACGGTCTCCGCCTTCGCGTTCACGTTCGGCGGGCTGTGCGTCGCCGTGCAGTCGATGCTCTTCATGCGCATTGACCTCGGGCGCTACATTCTCGTCAAGTTCGCGCAGGCCTCCCTTTCGGCGCTTATCGCTTTCCTGGTATTTCCGCTGTGCGCAAAGGGCATCGTGCCTGTCGGCGTCTCGCTCGACGAGGTCTTGGGCAACGCGCTTTCCGCGTGCGCAATCTTTGCGGTATCCCTGTTCGGCATGGGGTTTGTTTTGCTCCTGTGCGCGGCGAGGCGAAGGCGGGGATTGCGGCAATCGGCAGGAACTCGGGATTCATAGGGGCAGATATCATCCGTCCGCCTTGCTTTTCCCTCTACGCGTGCTTGCGATGTGCGCAGGCTCGTTCATGCCGATTACCACAGGGACCAGCTCTACTTAATCCAAAATGGCACAAACCCTGTTTTCAGATGAAAGCAGGGTTTGCGCATGCGCGAAAGCGCGCCCGAATGCTTTGCGCGCTTATCAGTCGAACGTTGCGGCGGGGACGGTCTCCGAAGCCATGTACATACCGTAATCCTGCTCGGATACCGGCCTGACGGTCAGGTGCGTCAGCCTGCCGTCGTTGAAAAGATAGACGAACGCGGGCGTGCCGTCCACCACGCGCGTGAGCAGCACCACCATATAGACCTCGTTTTTATCGAGGCCGGGATAGGTTGCGCCGTCCGCGCGCGGCATGTTCTTGAGCGGCGTCCCGAAGCCGAAGGCGATCATCTGAATGCCTCCGGTGCAGAGCATGACGCGCGAATTTTCTACAGAAAAGCAACTTTCATACGGCGCGAAGTCGTCCACAAGCTGTTCCAGGGCGAGCGGCTCGCCCGTTTGGGCGTTGAGCAGCGCCTCGTCGGAATACGAGACGCCTTCTTTGAAATAAAGCTTGTTCATGTTCTCGACGAGCGCGCGCATCAGCGCCACGCGCCCTTCCACGAGGGAGTAAATCTCCTCGTGGCGCGCCGCCACGGCCTGCTGCGTCACGTTGGGCAAAAGGCGCGGGAGGTAGATCGCCTGCTCCCCGGCAAACGCCTTGTTCGCCTGGTACGCGTTGGCAAGCGCGAGGCAGTTGACGCGCACCTGCTCGATCTCGCCCGGGTCCGCCTCGAGCCGCACGAGGAGCGCGGTAAAGCCGTCCCCAAGCGCGAGGGCGTTGTTCCCTTCGTCGAAGGAGTCGACGAAAAGGGAAAGCTCCTCGACATCGCTTATGAAATACACCGCTTGCTGCGCCGAGTAGGCATCCGCGCGCACCTCGGCGAAAAGCTCCTCGCCAACGCCGTAGGTCAACTCCATATTGCCGCCGGAAAAGGAAACCGCCTTAAGGTCGGACAGCCACGGGCAGAGATCCGCGAGGGAGACCTGGTAAGAAACCTGCGTTAGGTCAAAACCGAGTTTTTCGCCGAGCTGTTCCATGGTGACGCTGGTCAGCCGCGTGAGGTGCACATCCGTAACCCGTATGTTCAAGTTGTCGTCCTCGGCCGCGACTTCCACGTCGAGCCGCAGCGGAACGGGCACGAAGCCGAGCCACCTGAACAGCAGCGTGATATACGCGCCGTCGTCGAAACGGATGCCGTAGCTCTCAAGGGTCAGACCGTACGCGGCGAGGTCGACGCCCATCTCTTTAAGCTGTGCCTGAAGCGCGGCCGGGTCGGCATCCGCCTGCTCAGATAGGATGAACGTCAGGTCGGCAGGATCGAGCGCGACGTCGACGGTACGCTCTCCCGCGTGGAACGCGTAGCGCTCGCCCGCGCTCATGGGAGGCTGGGCAAGCAGGGCGGCCTGATCGTCATAGGTAAAACCAAACAGGTTCAGCGCGCCGAACGCGAGCAGGGCGACGATCAACACCAGCCAGACCGGACTAAGCAGCCAGAACACAACCTTGCCCGCGGCGCTTTTTTTCTTGGGACGGATTGTAGCTTCCATATAAATCATTCTATCCTTTAACGCGTATTTTTTTCGGATCTTCCGCATCCAAAAAATGGATGTGCCGTCTTTATTTTACCCTTCGCCCGCGCTTCGCGTCAATGAGTGCGCCGCGCACACACGCGACCCCCAAGATAAACGAAAGGCGCGGCCGATCAGGCCGCGCCGGGTTCGCTGTTATTCAACAAGGGTTAGTCTTTCTTTTTATCCTTTTCCTTGTCCTTCCTGTCCTTTTCCCTGTGCTTGTCCTTTTCATCCTCTTGCTCGTCTTCGTCGTCGAAGTCGATTTCGGAAATGACGGGCTCGTTACAGTTCGGGCAAATCAGGGGCTCGTCCCCCTCGAGCATGGACTGGTCGAAATAGACCGTCTCGCCGCAGTGCGGGCACTCGAGCTCAATAAAATCGTCGTCCTCGTCGTCGTCGCCGTCGAGCAGGGCGTCGAGGCAGTCGTCGATGTCGGAGAGCTCGTCGCAGATGTCGTCGATGCACTCGTCCATGTCGATGATGGCTTCCTCGTTCTCGTCGACCGTATCCGCCATTTCGTCGAGGGTCTCGATGATCAGGCGGAACAGCTTGGCGTATTTATCGTCGCCCAGTTCCATGCCGTCGGCGACGCCGCGCAGATAAGCGACTTTTTCCTTTGCGTAACCCATATAAACCTCCCTGTTGGTATAATGTTTGGGGTAAGGTTGCCTCAGACGCGCTCCATGTATTCGCCGGTGCGGGTATCCACGCGAATCCTGTCGCCCTGATTGACGAACAAGGGAACGTTGATCTTGTAGCCGGTTTCCAACGTGGCGGGCTTGGTGGTGCCGGTGGCGGTGTCGCCGCGGAAGCCCGGCTCCGTCTCGGTGACGGTGAGTTCGACGAAGTTCGGCGCCTCAACCGAGAACGCGTTTCCCTTGAAGAAGCGGATGCTCACGTTCTGGTTTTCGACGATGAAGTCGATCGCATCCTCGACATGCTCGTGGTTGAGGGGAAGCTGCTCGAACGTTTCCGTATCCATGAAATAGTACAGCTCTCCGTCGTTGTAGAGATACTGCATCTCCTTGGTTTCGATGTGGGCTCTGGGGTGCTTGTCCGTCGGGTTGAAGGTGCGTTCAAGCACCGCGCCCGTCATGACGTTCTTGAGCCTTGTCCGAACGAAAGCCGCGCCTTTCCCGGGCTTGACGTGCTGGAAATCGGTTATGGCCCAGACCTGCCCGTCGATCTCCACGGTTATGCCCTTTCTGAAATCACCGGCCATCAGCATAAGATATACCTCCAAACAATATGTTCGCGTTCATCCGGCCGGAGGCCGGTAAAACTGCGGAATGCCACTGATTATATTACCACAGCGCACGCAGGCAAAACAAGCCTTTTGTTGCTTGTTTACCCGCGCGCAGCCCCTTTTCCGTTATGATTTGTCAGGCGAGCGTTCGAAATAGCCGTTGAGCTTTTGCAGCGCTTTCTTCTCGAGGCGGGAAACGTAGCTGCGCGAGATGCCAAGCAGCTTCGCGACCTCCCTTTGGGCGAGGCACCTGCCGCCCACGAGCCCGTAGCGGTATCGGACGACCGTTTTCTCCCTGGCGCTGAGCACGGCTTCGATGGCGCGCTCGAGCTGCGCCGCGATGATGGACTTTTCCGCCTCGTGGATGACCTGGTCCGGGTCGGAGCCCAGCACCTCGGAGAGGGAGATGTCGTTGCCGTCCCCGTCGGAGCCGATGGGTTCCGAGAGGGAGATTTCGCACCCGCGCTTCTTCTCCGCGCGAAGGGACATCAGTATTTCGTTTTCGATGCAGCGCGAAGCATAGGTCGCAAGCGTGCTGCTCTTATCCTTATCGAAGGTGGACACGGCCTTGATGAGCCCGACTGTGCCGATGGAGATGAGATCGTCGTTGTCCCGGCGGGGGGAGGCATACTTCTTGGCGATGTGCGCGACGAGCCGCAAATTGTGTTCGATGAGCCGGCTTCGCGCCGCCATGTCCCCTTTGGCCATGCGCTCGAGGCATTCCACTTCCTCCTTCGCGGAGAGCGGCTCCGGGAAGGAACTCCCCTGCGCGACGTAGCCCGTGAAGAGAAAGAGCTTTGAGAGCAGCGCCAAAAAGAGTTCGAGCATATCCCACCTCCAATCTTCGGTGTAACAAGATATGCCCGGAGTTGCCAAATGTTGCGCCTTTCCCGGCCGATCTTACCAGAAGGGTTTGTACTTTTCGATGTTGGCCTCGTGCTCCTCGAGGGTTTTGGCGAACACCAGCGCCCCGCTTTCGTTATCCGACAGGCAGAAGTAGAGGTATTCCCCGCTTAAGGTCTCCTCGTCCGGATAGAGCGCGGCCTTGATGGCGCGAAGGCCGGGATTGCAGATGGGGCCGAGAGGCAGACCGCCATACAAATAGGTATTATACTTCGACGGATTGGCACGCTGCTCTTCCATGAAGGTGATGTTGCCCGAGGTCTCGAAGATGTACTTGAGCGTCGCGTCGGATTGGAGCTTCATATCTTGGTCGAGCCTGAGACGGAATACGGCCGACACCTTCGCAAAGTCGCCCTCGACCTTAGCCTCCTTCTCGATGACGGAGGCGAGGGTCACGAGGTCGTCCACGCTCAAGCCAAGCTCCTCGGCGCGGGCGACGAACTCCTCCGACATCACTTCGCTGAAACGGTAGAGCATGCGGTTGATGACGGATTTGGCGGACTCGTTGGAATAGATCTCGTAGGTATCCGGGAACAGGTACCCCTCGAGCGCGTAATCGCGCTCCTGTGCGGGATTCGCGCCATCCACGGCCGCCTTGATAAAGTCGTAATCCGCGAATTCCTCTCCGGTCCTGCACAGGCTGAGAAAATCCGCCGTCGTATCCAGCACGCCCAGCGAGACGAGCTTGTTCGCGATCTGCTCAACGGTCATGCCTTCCGTGACGACCAGCTTGAGGGTCGTGCGCGGCGCGTTGCCCTCACAGATGGCGTCCACGATCTGGCTCACGTCCATGTTGCGCGAAAGGATGTAGGTACCTGCCTTGAGCTTATCGGACTTACCGGTGAAGTCGACGTAGATTTTGAACACGGTCTTGCTCGAGATGAGCCCCGGTGCAAGGATGTTGCCGTCCTCGTCCACGCCGCCCGCCTCGTAGAGCTTCTTGGCGATGGAGGACGCGCCGGAGCCGGAGCTGATGGTGATGGTCATGGGCGTCGCGTCGCTGATATCGACGGGCGAGAACAAGCGCTCCGTCACAAACCGGTACCCGCCGTACAGGATGCCCGCGCACAGCGCGAGGCCGCACGCGAATACGGCGAGGGGACGCAGCGCCCGCCACGCCTTCGCCGCGGCTTTCTTGCGGCCGCGCTTTCGATCCCGCTGCTCCCGCGCGCGGTCCTTT
>DATMYG010000068.1:0-13772 GCA_035561055.1 Clostridia bacterium
GAAAAGCAGGAGATGGTCGTCGTCTGCCGACCGGAGGAGAGCATGGCGTGGTACGAAAAGCTCTGGGCGTACACGGTGGAATTCTTCCGCTCGCTCGACATCCCCGTGCGCACGCTCGAGTGCTGCTCGGGCGACCTCGCAGACCTCAAAGTCAAGAGTGTGGACGTCGAGGCGTGGAGCCCCAGGCAGGGCAAATACTTCGAGGTGGGCAGCTGCTCCAACCTCGGGGACGCGCAGGCGCGGCGTCTGGGCATCCGCGTCAAGAATAAGGAGAAGGGCAACTACTTCGCCCATACGCTCAACAACACGGTCGTGGCCCCGCCAAGGACGCTTATCGCCTTCCTCGAAAACAACCTCCGCGCGGATGGCGCGGTGTCCATCCCCGAAGCGCTTCGCCCATACATGGGCGGCAAAGACCGCATCGGCTGAGGCCGCACCCCGATTCTACCGCGCAACTGCTGGATTTTCTCCCCTTGCGCAACCCGCCGCTACCGAAGGTTGCCCGAAAATTTTGGGATGAAAAGCAGAGTTGGTAGATTTGACCCCTCGGTTGCGTGTATGCTCAAGCCATCAAGCAAAGCGATTGGGAGGTAGCACATGAACATTGAAATCGCAAACAGGCTGGTGCAGCTCAGAAAGCAGCACGGCCTTTCGCAGGAGGAACTCGCGGCGAAGCTGGGCCTTTCGCGCCAGGCCGTGAGCAAGTGGGAGCGCGCCGAAGCCTCGCCCGACACGGACAATCTCATCCTGTTGTCGCGCGTATACGGCGTGAGCGTCGACGAACTGCTCAGGACCGAGGACCCCATCCCCGAGCCGGAACCCGAGAAGGGCGTAAAGGTCACGGTCAACGGCAAGCCCATCAAATTCAACACGAAGGACGGCTTCTACTTCACCTACGGAGACGACGAGGACGAGTGCGAGGGGGAGAAAGACGACTGCGACAATTGCTGTTACGACAACGACGGCAAGGGCGTACATATCCACATGGAAACGGATAAGCATACGGATCATGAAAAGTCCTTCTGGCAGATGTTTCCCTACCCCGTTTTCATCGCACTCGCATACTTCGTGATGGGTATCGTTTGGAAGCTATGGCACCCCGCATGGATCCTGTTTATTACGATCCCCATCTATTATTCGATCGCGCACTGGTTCAAGGGGAGCCGCAGGCATACCTTCTGGAAGGCGTTCCCCTTCCCGGTGTTTATCGTGTGCCTGTTCCTGCTGCTGGGCTGCGTATGGAACCTGTGGTACATCGCCTGGGTGCTGTTTTTGACCATTCCGATCTATTATCCCATCGTCCACTGGGCGGATAAACGCTACCGCCGCCGCAAGAATATCGACGGCAGCCCCGTGATCGTAATCGATCCGGACGACGATGATGACGATGACTAACATTTAATTATAGCTTGACGGGCCGATGGTCGCCATCGGCCCTCTATTACAAAAACGAAGGGGGAAACTCGGATGCAGGAAACTGTCAAAAGCTTAAAGGCGCTGCTCGCCAAGATGCACGCCTACGAGCACGCCATGGTCGCGCTCTACTACGACAGCGAAACCGTCATGCCCAAGAAAGGCGCCGAAGGCCTCGCGCAGACGATGGGGGTCCTGAGCGAGGAGGGCTACAAGCTTTCCACGGGAAACGAGATGCGAGAGCTTCTCGCGAAGCTGGCGCCCGAGAAGGACGCGCTCGACGAAATTACGCGCCGCGAGGTCGAGGAACTTGGCGAGAAGCTCGCCAAGCTCGAGAAAATCCCCATGGAAGAGTACGTCCAATATTCCATGGACGTGAGCGCTGCCACCAACTGCTGGCGCGAAGCGAAAAACAAGAACGACTTCGCCTCCTTCGCGCCGCACCTCGAGAAACTCGTCGCCTTCAATCGAAAGCTACCCGGCTACATCAGGCCGGAGCTCCCCAAGTACGACGCGCTGCTCAACGAATACGAAAAAGGCCTCACGATGGCCATGCTCGATGACTACTTCGCGAACGTCAGGAGCGCCCTCGTACCGCTCATTCGCGAGATTTCCGAGCGCGGCGAGCAGCCGGACGTCTCCCCCCTGAAGGTCTCCTTTCCGATTCCCCAGCAGAGGCTTCTCACCGACAAGCTCGTGGCGCTTCTGACGATCGACCGCGACCGTTGCGCCCTGGGCGAGGTGGAGCACCCCTTCAGCGGCGGCATCAGCAAAAACGACGTGCGTCTGACGACGCATTATCACGAACACGACGTGCTCTCAAGCTTCTACAGCGTGGTGCACGAGGGCGGACATTCGATTTACGAGCTCAACACCGGGGACGACCTGATGGGCTCCCCCCTCGGAACGGGCGCGAGCATGGGCATCCACGAGAGCCAGAGCAGGCTTTTCGAGAATATGATCGGCCGCAGCCGCGAGTTCATCGGCCTCGCCTATCCGGCGATGGCGGAGCTTTTCCCCGCACAGATGAAAAAGGTGTCTCCGGAGCTTTTATACCGGGCTGCGAACCGCGCCGAGCCGTCGCTGATCCGCACCGAGGCGGACGAGTTGACCTATTCCCTGCACATCATGGTGCGCTATGAGCTCGAAAAGAAGCTTATCGGCGGCACGCTCGAGGTGAAGGACCTGCCCGAAGCGTGGAACGCGCTCTATCAGGAATACCTCGGCGTGGACGTGCCGGATGACACGCACGGCGTATTGCAGGACTCCCACTGGTCGGGCGGCTCGTTCGGCTACTTCCCCTCCTACTCGATCGGCAGCGCCTACGCCGCGCAGATCTACGACGCGATGGGGCAATCCCTCGACATCCCCGCGACCGTAAAATCCGGCGACCTCTCGCCCATCGTCGCGTGGCTGACGGAAAAGATCTACCGCTTCGGCTCCCTCAAGAAGCCCAACGAGCTGATCCTCAACGCCTGCGGCAAGCCCTTTGATCCGTCGTACTATACGCGCTACCTCACCGAAAAGTACCGCGCGCTCTACGCGCTTTGAGGTAAGCCCATGCCCGCCTTTATCCGGGGATCGTCGCTCAGGGGCACGACGGTCGTCGAGAACAGCTTCATTACCGATTACATGCCGGGTGCGGACGGCACGTTCGTCAAGGTCTATCTCTACGGACTCATGCGCTGCTTCGAGCCCGGAGGGGACGACGCGTGCCCCTTCGACGAGGAAACGCTCGCGCGCGCCTACGCGTACTGGCAAAGCCTCGGCCTCGTGCGCGTCGCAACGGCCTCCCCGCTTGCGGTCGAGTACCTGGGCGTGGGAGAAAAGGCCTCCGACGCGCCGCGCAAATACGCCTCGCTCGTCGAGGCGCTGGCGTCGGCGGCGGGCACGCGCGTGTTCACCGGACACGAGCTGGCCGAAATATACGACTGGATCGAAACCTTCCGCTTCGAGGAGGAGACGGCCGTGCTGTGCGTGACGGACTGCCTCGCCCGCCACGGGGCGCGCGCAAAACTCTGGCAGATGAACGCCGAGGCCAAGCTCTGGGCGGACAACGGCGTATTCACGGCCGAGGACGCCCGCGCCTTTATGGAGAAGAGGGATGCGAGGAACCACGGCGCGCAGGCCATCCTTTCCCGCTGGAAAAAACACCGCGCCGCGACGGAGGACGAGCTCGCCCTTTACATGAAGTGGACGGACGCGTGGGGCTTTGACGAAAGCGTCATCCTCGACGCGTGCCAGGAATTGACCGCCGCTTCGCAGCCGAGCTTCAAGTACCTCGACGCGGTGCTCGACACCTACCGCATCAACGGCTCCGTCACGCCCGAGGCGGCGGCCGAGACGCGAAGGGAGCGCGACGCCACGGCGGAGCTCGCCCGGCTGATGCTCGAGCGCGCCGGGGTCAACCGCGCGCCCAGCACCGTGCAGAAGGACGACGTATCGACCTGGCGAAACGCCTGGCACATGGACCCGGAGCTGCTGCTGCTCGCGGCGGACGCCTCTAGGGACCTCGCGCAGCCCTATGCGAACATCCGAAAACTCGTAGCCTCTTGGCACGACGCAAACGTCTCCTCGCTTGCCGCCGCCAAGGCGGACCTCGAGAAGAAGGGCCAGACGGCCGAACGCCGCGACGCCGCGAAGCGCTCCCGCGCGTACGGCCACAGCCAGAGGAAGTACAGCGACGAGGAATTGAAACGGATCGGGATAGATCTGCTGGACGAATCATAATTCGCCAATCAAGCCATGAAAAACGGCCTTTGCCCGAGAGCAAAAGCCGTTTTTTCATGCCAGGAGGACAGCTACCCGATAAACATCTGCGTCCAGTAATGGCCGTCCTTGACATAGCCGACGCCGATTTGCGTAAACGAGGTACCTAGGATGTTGGCGCGGTGTCCGGGGGAGTTCATCCACGCGTCCACGACGGCCTGCGGGGAAGTATACCCCATGGCGATGTTCTCGCCCGCCGCGTTGTAGGAAATGCCAAAGCTCTTCATCATCTCGAACGGGGAGCCGTACGTGGGGCTTTCGTGCGCAAAATAGCCGTTGTCGTGCATATCCTGGGATTTCGTGCGCGCGACATCAGAAAGATCGCTGTTGAGTTTCAGCGTGCCCAACCCGTTCTGAGCACGGATTTCGTTGACGAGCTGCACCACCTGCTCCTCATACGAGAGGTTCGCGGTACTGGTTGAGGTAGGCTTTGGCGTTGCCGTGGGTTTCGCAGTCGCCGTGGGCGCTACCGTAGGTTTCACGGTTGCCGAAGGCATAGCTGTGGGTTTCACAGTCGCCGTAGGTTTCACGGTTGCAATGGGCGTCGCAGTGGGTCTCGCAGTCGCCGTTGTCTTCGGGCTCTCCGTGGCCTTTGGAGTCGCCGCAGCCTCAGGGTTCGCAGTGACCACCGCCGTCTGGGCCGCCGTGGCTTGCGGCGTCGCTTCGCCTCCCGGGGTTTGCGCGCTCTGCGGCGACGCTGTGGCCATAGGGGTTTCCCCGGCGTCCGAGACCTGTGTGACTTGCGACGTGGGTGCCGCAAAAACGTCGTCGATCGGCACAACGCCGTCGGCGCATCCCGAAAGGAGCAATGCCAGCATCAGCGCAAACACGGCCGGCAG
This sequence comes from Clostridia bacterium, assembly GCA_035561055.1. Classification (GTDB taxonomy): domain Bacteria; phylum Bacillota; class Clostridia; order Christensenellales; family CAG-138; genus Phil1. The sequence goes on from DATMYG010000068.1 coordinate 5,022, forward strand.
GACAAGCATTCTTTTCTTCATGTACACCCTGTGATTCTCCCGCCGCGTCACCCTTCGCTTCATATGCGGCGGAAGCGATCTGCCTTTCTCCCACGTAGATCAGGCCGCGCGGCCGCACTGCGCCTGCGCGTTCCGTCTTGCGGGCGGTTTTATGACAAAACGGGCATAGCCCGTCGTCACATACACTATATAAGTTGCATGATTGTTTTTCAATGCTTAAATGATACCAATATTGTAACCGTTCTGTGACCTGCCGTTATGGCGGTCCGAGCCGTGCCGAAGCCTTCTTGCCTTGCCCGGCTCAGTCAGTTGAGCTTTCCTTCATCCAGCACATATCCCTTTTTATAGAAAAGAGTGATGCAGGCATCCACAACATCGGCGTTGTATAGTTTCCGCTTGTTCTTTTCAATCTCATCGAGCGCGGCTGCGATCCCTAGGCCGGGCCTGTATGGACGGTGGGACATCATGGCCTCCACAACGTCCGCAACGGATATAATTTGTGTCTCGAACCTGATCTGGTTTTCCTTCAGCCCGCGGGGATAACCGCTGCCGTCGAGCCTTTCGTGATGTTCATATACGATCTCGGCGACCGACCAGGGCATTTCAAAGCCTTTGAGCACTTCGTAGCCTTTTCCGGGATGCTCCTTGATGATTTCGTATTCGGGAACGGACAGCTTGCCGGGCTTTGCGAGAATATCCGCGGGGACCGTTATTTTGCCGACATCATGGATGCACCCGACCAGATACAGCCCCTCGATCGTATCATCCGGCAAGCCGAGCTCCCGGCCGATCGCGCTGGCCAAATGCCCGACCCGCCTTTGATGGCCGGCTGTGTAAGGATCGCGAAGATCGAGCATGTTGGCGGTCGCGTAGGCGGTATTCAGCATCGCCTTGCGCAGCTTTTGCGTTCTTTCCTCAACGAGGCGTTCGAGGTTTTCTTTCTGCTCCTTATTCTCCTTTTCCAGCCGCTGCTTCTCATCCAAGAGCTGCTTGTAACTGGTTACCTGACTGACCGTTTTCAACACGGTGTTTTTATATACCGGTTTGGTCAGGTAGTCCCTGGCACCTAAACGCATCGCTTCGACGGCAGAATCGATGGTCGGCTCGCCCGTCATGACGACCACTTGTATATTCGGCCAATACTCATGGACGTATTTAAGCAGGGATACGCCCGATTCCTTCGGCATGATGATGTCGGTGAGAATCGCGTCAAATTCATGCTGTACAAGAAGGTCTTTCGCATCCTGCACGTTTTCGGCGCTCATGACTTCAAAACCCGCGCCGGACAGAAAGGCTTCAAGCGTCAGACGGATGCTTTTTTCATCGTCGACTATTAGTAATTTCGACATGTCGCAATGCCTCCAGTCATAATTAAATCGACCATCCGTTATCTACCGGCAGCTCTGCAATAAACCTTGTAAATTTGCCTAATTCCGTTTCCAAATACAGTTCGCCGTGATGGTCCTTAACGATTCCGTGGCTGATGGAAAGCCCCAAACCGGTGCCTTGCTCGCGCGGCTTGGTTGTAAAGAAAGGATCGAATACCTTTTCGACTATGTTATCGGGAATACCGGTGCCGTGGTCCTCCACTACGATTTTGATCCATCTGCGCCCTCCCCTTTCAAACATGCCGCAATTCAGTATAATTTTTTTGTCCTCATGGAAGCCGGGATACTTTGCGTTCAAAGAGTCTCTTGCATTCGTAATAAGGTTCATGAGGACCTGTTGTATTTGCTGGCTGCGGCACTTGACATTGGGAAGCCCTTCGGGGATGTTCATTTCCAATGTGATCTGATCATGGCGGATTACCGTACGGATCAGTGAAATCGTCTGGTTGATAATGTCGCTTACCTGCGCCGGGCTGTGCGATTGCTTTTCATGCCGGGCGAAACTCAGGAGGTTCTTTACAATCTCCGCCACCCGTTCCCCTTCGTGGATGATCTCATTGCCGTACTCTTTAAGACGTTCGTCCGCGTTCGCATTGTCCAGTATCAACTGCGCGTAGTTGATAATGCCGTTGATGGGGTTGTTGATCTCGTGGGCCACGCCGCCCGCAAGAGTCCCGATCGACTCAAGCTTCTGCTTTTGCCTGAGCTGCATTTCCATTTCGGTTTTGCTGCGCTCAAGCTCCCTGCGCTCGGTGATATCGCGCATGTACACCAACGCGCCGTCCATCCCGCCGAAATTGAAGGGCACTGCGGAGACTTCCACATCGACGGTCGTGCCGTCTTTGCGTATAATCGTTTCGTCCTTCAGCGGCACGGGCTCTTTCAGGGCGTTTAATGTCTGGATACGCTCCTTGGCCATCTCCCGGTACTCGGTGGCAAACAGGTCGGGCACATACGCGCCGATCAGTTCCTCCTCGCGTTCGGCCCCGAATATTTCAAAGGTTTTGGGATTCGCATATACGATTTTTGAATCCGTCTGCACGAATATGCTGTCCGGCGCATTCTCAAAAAACAACCGAAACCGCCTTTCGCTCTCAATCAGACTCTGTTCGGCTTTTTTCCTTTCGGTGATGTCGTGGACGATGGCGTGCACAAGCTTGCGGCCGTCGACTTCCGTGCGGCTGCCGAACACCTCGACCTCCCTGATATCCCCGTTGCCAAGTACGTGCTTCGTCAAAATCACTTCCGTATCATACTTGGTCATTCCTCTGAGCTTTCCAAGCACGAATTCAAACCCCGACGCGTCGATATCCCAGAATTTTTTGTTTTTGATTTCATTCAGGGTTAACATGTAAAAATCGCAGGCGGAGGAGTTCGCGTCGATAATCTGGCCGTTTTCGCTATCGATAAACAGCTGAACGGAGGAGTTATTCTGGAAGAAATTCTTATACCGGCTTTCGCTCGCTCTGAGCTTTTCTTCGACCTCTGTTCGTTCGGTAATATCGTGGATGATGCAATTGACGTACTTCCGCCCATCGATATCAAGCGGTCCGTTAAATACCTCGACAACGCGCGCGTCCCCGTTCGAGAGTGTATGCTTGGTCTGGTACCGGTTCCTCTGCTCCTCGTAAGATGCCAGAAGGTTGCATAGAACCGTCTGCATGGGCAAGCCGCTTAAATCGGTGACGCTCATTCCGATGAGCTGTTCTTGCGTATACCCGTAAAAATTGAACGCAGCCGGATTCGCGTCGAAAATCCGCCCCGTATCAACGTCGATAATAAGCCTCACGGCCGTATTCTTGTTAAACAGGTCCCGATAGAGCCGCTCGCTGCCGATCAGCGAGTTTTCAAGCCGTTTTTCTTCGGTGATGTCGTAGTTGATGCCGACCATGCGGATGGGATTTCCCTGCGCGTCCCGGATAACGCTGCCGAACGCCTTAATATATTTTGTGTTTCCGTCCGGCAGGCAGATGCGGAATTCGGTGTCGTATTCCCGATCTCCATTAAGCGCCTGCGTCGTTTCTTCTACGCAGCGCGCCAAATCGTCGGGATGCAGACGGGCGACCCACGCTTCGTAGGAGCCGGTAAAACCGTCCCTCTCGGCGCAATAGAGCCGGTACATCTGTTCGTCCCATACGTGCTTGTTGCTGACGACATCCCAATCCCATATCCCGGCTTGCAACGCGTGAACCGCGAGAGCATAGCGCTCATTGATTTCTCTCAGCTCGCCCTCAAGCTCTTTGAGCGGGGTCACATCGTAAATGGTCGTCAGCAGGCATTGCTGGTTTGCTATGTCGATTTGTCTGAGCGTTCCCTCAATTATTTTAATTTCGTTTGTTTTTGTTCTCAGGACTACCTGATAGCGGTGCGAGGGCTCGCCTGATGTCAGGCCCCGGATGATGTTCTCCCTTGTTTGCGCATTATAGAGGCCCAACTGCACCGTTGTTTTACCAATCAACTCGTCATGCGAGTAGCCGGTTATTCTGCCGTATTCTTCGTTTGCGTCGATGATTCTGCCGTCCACCCGGTTGGTAATCAGGATACCCGCCAGGGAAGATTGAAACGCAACCTTGAACCGCTCTTCCAATTCGCGCAGGGAGGCTTCCTCTTGTATCAGCTTTGCGTTTTCGCCCCCGATTTCCTGCTGTGTGATGAGAATGGCGAGATCGTCCTCAATGATCCGCGCATAACGGGTCAGGAGCTTTACATTCCAGTCATCGAAAAAGCGTTCTTTCGTATCCAGCACGCAAATTGTCCCGAACGGCTCGCCCGAGGGCCATTCGATGGGTACGCCAAGATAGGCGACCATCCCGCGCAGCGCGGCGGGATGGTGCTCCCACTTCTTGTCTTTCAGCGCATTGGACACAGCCAAGGGATCGCGCGTACTCAGCCCGGCTTCGCAATACAGGCCCGTGTCCAGCGGGTGTTTCTCTCCCTTTTTAAAAACATTGTCCGGGTTTGCGCTCGCGAGAAGAACCTCGATCTCCCCGGCATGTATCCGCATGATTAAAGCGATGGGAATATTCACAATCTCCGTGATTAGGTCAAGCATTTTCTGCCACTTTTTCTCTGTGGCTTCTTGAATTGCCATATCCTCCCGAATGTTGTACCTCGTATTCATTTTTACCACCCCGACAGAAAAAAGATAAGCAAATAAATATAATCCATAATTCGACATTTCGGCTCAGATTCCTGCTAAATTCGTTAAATACTACCGTTTTTTTGGACTTGCCGACACGAAAAGGCCCCGAATGAAAAAAACGGCCCGCGCTGATTCTTGAGGAAGAAAGGACCCACATTGCTTCATGGCTTTTTAGACTGGGGAGGGAAATTTAATCAAGTAAAATTGCCGCGCGCCCCGCATATCTCCTTGATTTTTTACAGAAGCGGTGCTATGATGTAAATATCCACGTGAGCCATCGCTCACGAGAATTCGGATCGATTGCCATGCTGCAAAAACTGAGCGAAGAGAAACAGCGCGAGATACTCGAAACGGGCATCGAAGAGTTCGCCTCCCGCGGGCTGGATCGGGCGAACGTCAACGTCATCGCCAGAAAATCGGGCGTAAGCGTCGGCGTCCTCTATAAATACTACCGCGATAAGGAGGACCTGTTCCTCGCCTGCCTTCGGCACACGCTCAAGCTGCTGCGCGAGACGCTCGAGGAGGCGGTTTCCGGCGAGCACAAGCCGCTCGAACGGGTGGAAAAGCTCATCCGCGCGGTGCAGAAGCACGCGCGCGCACACCCGAGCTATAACGCGCTGTACAATGAAATTACCGCGGGCGCAAGCCAGAAACACGCGCGCGCCCTCGCGGAGGAAATCGAGCGCGTCTCGGCCGAAACCTACGGCCGCTTCATCGCCGCCGCCAGGGACGGCGGGGATATCCGGGACGACATCGACCCGCGGCTGTTCGCGTTCTTCTTCGACAACCTCCTCATTACGCTGCAGTTCTCCTACAGCTGCAACTATTACAGGGAACGCTTTCGGATCTTCTGCGGCGAGGGTGTACTCGAGGACGACGAGCGGGTCGCGGCGGAGCTACTTAAATTCGTGGAATCCGCTTTCACATTCCGTCAGGCGGACGTCGTGCACGGAGGGAACGAGCCATGACGACCTACGCGCTTGCCTACGACGTCGGAACGACCGGCGTAAAAACCTGCCTGTTCGCCATAGACGGAAGCTTTCGCCTCGTCGCGAGCGCGCAGAAAGGCTACAAACTGTATCTTACGGACAACGGCGGCGCGGAGCAGGACGAAAACGAATGGTGGGAGGCCCTGTGCGAGACGACGCGCGCGCTCTTCCGATCGGCAAACGCGGCGCCGGGCGATGTCGCCGGCATCTCCTTCTGCTCCCAGATGCAGGGACTCGTGCTGGTCGACCGGGACGGGAAGGCCGTACGGCCGCCCATGAGCTACATGGATCAGCGCGCGCGGCGCGAACAGCGCGAGGGTATCGCCAGCGGTTTCACCGTCGCGGGCCTCAACGCCGCGAAGCTCATCAAAAGCCTTCGCATCACGGGCGCGGTCGCATCGAGCGTGAAGGACCCCGTCTGGAAATACAAGTGGGTTGAGCGCAACGAGCCCAAGAACTTCGCGCGCGCCTACAAGTGGCTGGATGTCAAGGAATACCTGATCGCGCGCTGCACGGACGAATTCGTCATGACCGAGGACTCCGCCTTTTCCACCTTCTTGTACGACACGCGAAAGGGGAAGGAGGGCTGGAGCGCGCCATTGTGCAGAATGTGCGGCGTGAACATGGCGCACCTGCCGCGCGTCATCCAATCCACAGACATCGCGGGGCGGCTCACCGGGGAAGCGGCCCGCGCGCTGGGGCTTGCCGCGGGCACGCCGGTCTTTGGCGGCGGAGGGGATGCGAACCTCATAGGCGTAGGCGCGGGCAGCGTGGAAACCGGGGATACGCACGTGTATTGCGGCACTTCCGGCTGGGTATCGACGCTGCTCGAACGAAGGCAGGTGGACCTCGGGGCGATGATCGCCGGCATCGTCGGCGTGCAGCGCGGCACATACAATTACTTCGCCGAAATGGAGACCGCAGGCAAGTGCCTCGAATGGGTAAAGGATCACCTCGCGCTGGACGAAATCGGCGTCTACCTCGGCCAAAGGCACATCGCCCAAGGGCAGGAAGCGCTCTATACAAGCCTATATGACTACATGACCAAAACCGTGGAAAACGTGCCGCCGGGGGCTTCCGGCGTGCTGTTCGCGCCGTGGCTGCACGGCAACCGCTGTCCCTTCGAGGACCCGAACGCGGCGGGCATGTTCTTCAACATCCGTTTGGAAACGGGCAAGACCGAGCTGATCCGCGCGGTGCTCGAGGGCGTCTGCTACCACCTGCGCTGGATGCTGGAATGCCAGGGGAGGAAAGTAAAAACATCGAACCCCGTGCGCTTCGTGGGCGGCGGCGCGCTTTCGGATGTGACGAGCCGCATCCTCGCGGATATGACGGGCAAAACCGTGGAAACCGTAGCTTACCCCCAGAACGCGGGCGCGGTGGGCGCGGCGGCGCTCGTGGGCGTGGGGCTCGGCGCGATCAAAAGCATCGCCGAAGTCAAGCACCTGATTCCGGCGGAAAAGACCTTCCGCCCGGATGTCGCAAAGAAGCCCGCGTACGACCGGAGTTTCGCGGTGTTCAAGGAGCTGTACCGGATGAACAGGAACGGGTTTCGGGCGCTCAACGCCCTGCCCGAAGCATAAGGCAAGGAGGCAACATGAACGCACCCTACCGCTACGTCGACGCGAAGGCCGTGACGGCCAGGCTCGACCGGCTCATCAAAATGCCCGTTTACCGCATGAGCAGCGAGGCGATGCGGCGCTATGAGAAGGAGTACTTCGGCCGCCGCTGCGCGGGCTCGCGCAAGCTTGTCGAGCAGGCGCAGGAGGTCGTTCCCGGCGGCGTGCAGCACAACCTCGCCTTCAATTATCCCTTTCCCCTGGCCTTCGCAAAGGCGGAGGGGAACAGGCTTTACGATGTGGACGGCAACGAATACTTCGACTTCCTGCAGGCGGGAGGTCCCACGGTGCTCGGCTCCAACCCGCCTGAAATACGCGAAAAGGTTGTGGAGTTGCTCGAAACCTGCGGCCCCTCGACCGGGCTTTTCCATGAGTACGAGTACAAAATAGCCCGGAAGATTACCGAACTCGTACCTTCTGTCGAGAAGGTGCGCATGTTCGGCAGCGGCACCGAGGCCTGCATGGGCGCAATCCGCGTCGCCCGCCTCGCCACTAAAAAGAAGAACATCGTAAAAATGGGCGGCGCATACCACGGCTGGAGCGACCAGCTCGCCTACGGCATCCGCATCCCCGGCACGAAGGGCCTGCAGTCCCAGGGCGTTCCCGGGTTCGTGTTCAGCCATACGCAAGAGTTTTTTCCCAACGACGCGAACGACCTCGAGCGGGTGCTGCGCGCGAACCTTCTTCGCGGCGGCACGGCGGCGGTGCTGCTCGAGCCCATAGGCCCCGAGAGCGGTACGCGCCCTGTGGATTTTGACTTCCCGGCACATTGCCGCAGGCTGTGCGATAATTACGGTGCGCTGCTCATATTCGACGAGGTTGTGACCGGCTTTCGCCTCTGCCCCGGCGGCGCGCAGGAATATTTCGGCGCAGCCCCGGACCTTACGGTGTTCGGCAAGGTCGTCGCGGGCGGCTACCCCGGCGCGGGCGCCCTGGGCGGCAGGGCGGAATACATGAAATACCTCGGCGCGGGGCTCGACGAGCACGGCGGCAAAAAGGCGCTCGTGGGCGGCACGATGACCGCCACGCCTCTCTCCTGCTGCGCGGGGTATTATACGATTTGCGAAATCGAGCGCACGCGCGCCTGGGAAAAGGCGGCCCTTATGGGGAACCGTCTGACCGACGGGCTCTCCAAACTCATCGAACGGAAGGGGCTGCCCTTCGCGGCCTTCAACGTAGGTTCCATCTGCCACCTCGACACGCTGGGCACGATGCATTTCGCCATACGCTGGTCGCGGCCGTGGGAGATTCCGCGCGTATTGAAGGAAACCTCCCTGAGAAAAGCCGAGATGCAGCGCTACGGGGCGGCGTATATGGCCGAAGGCCTCGTAACGCTCGCGGGGAATCGTCTTTACACGAGCGCGGCCTATACCGAAGAGGATATCGACGCGGCGCTCGCGGCGTTCGCGCACGTATTCGAGCACATCGAGGTAGTAGAACATGACTGAACAGGATATCAGACGTCTCGTCATGGAAGCTGGGCGTATGCTTCTTTCGAACGGCCTCGCGGCGCGCACTTGGGGCAACGTAAGCTGCCGGGTGAACGAAAGCGCCATGCTCATCACGCCCAGCGGCATGGACTATGAAAGCATCCGGGAGGAGGATATCGTCCC
>DATMYG010000069.1:0-2859 GCA_035561055.1 Clostridia bacterium
ACCTGGAAGCCGCCGCTGTCCGTCAAGATGGGCTTATCCCAGCGCATGAACGCGTGCAGACCTCCCGCCTCGCGCACGAGCGCGTGGCCCGGGCGCTCGAAGAGGTGGTAGGTGTTGGCAAGGCAGATCTGCGTGCCCGTCGCCGTAAGCTCGTCCGGCCTCATGGCCTTGACGGTCGCCTGCGTGCCCACGGGCATGTAGCAGGGCGTATCAATATCCCCGTGCGGCGTGTGGAGCCGCCCGAGGCGCGCGCCGGACTGGGCGCATACGTGAAGGATCTCAAAACTGAAATTTTCCATCGTGTTCTCCGTCATAGGATCAGCATGGCGTCGCCGAAGCTGAAGAAGCGGTATTTTTCCTCTACCGCGTGCCGGTAGCAGGCGAGCATTTCCTCGCGCGAGGAAAACGCGCTTACGAGCATCAAAAGCGTCGATTCGGGCAGGTGGAAGTTCGTAATCAGCGCGTCCATCGCCTTGAAGCGATAGCCCGGCGTAATGAAGATGTCCGTCCAGCCGCTTTTCGCATGCACGGCGCCGCTCTCGTCCGCCGCGCTCTCGAGCGTGCGGCAGGAAGTCGTGCCCACGCATATGATCCTGCCTCCGTTTTCGCGCGCCCGGTTGATGCGCGTGGCCGCGTCCTCGCTTACCTCGTAGTATTCGCTGTGCATACGGTGTTCCTCGACGTTCGCGGCGCTCACGGGGCGGAAGGTGCCAAGGCCCACGTGAAGGAGTATGTCCACGATGTCCACGCCCATGCCGCGGATTTCGCCGAGCAGCTCCTGCGTAAAATGCAGCCCCGCGGTCGGCGCGGCGGCGGAGCCGTCCTCCTTTGCGTAAACCGTCTGGTAGCGCGAGCCGTCCGCGAGCTTCTCCGTGATGTAGGGAGGCAGCGGCGTTTCCCCGGCGCGCTCGAGCACCTCCTCAAACACGCCCTCGTACGCGAGGTAGACCACGCGGCCTCCGGCCTGCGTCGGCTCGAGCACGCGCGCGCTCAGTTCGTCGCTGATGCGGTAAACCATGCCCTCCTTCGCGCGCCTGCCCGGCTTGACGAGCGCTTCCCAGCGGTGCTCGTCCAGCCGCTTGAGCAGCAGGAATTCCATGGCGCCGCCCGTGTCGTCCCTGACGGCGTGAAGGCGCGCGGGGATCACGCGCGTGGTGTTACGAACCAGCGCGTCCCCCGGCCGGAGGTGGCCGATCAGGCCGGTGAAAACCTCGTCGCGCGTGGTTTTCGCTGCGCGTTCGTATACGAGCAGCCGCGAGTCGGAGCGTCGCTCCGCCGGGGTCTGCGCGATGAGTTCATGAGGAAGATCGTAGGCAAAATCGCTTGTTTTCAAATCGTTTCTCCCGTTTATTGTCAGCTTTTGATTATATGGCATAACGCATTTTTTTACAAGGCGCGCGATTCGTGAAGGTTGTGTAAACTAACCCCCCCGCGCTTGACTTGCCCTAGCCCAAGCGCTACAGTATCTTCAGCGGAAGGTTGTGGCATTTCTGCCGCATGATGGGGATATATGTTGAAAAAACGCGTCATTCTGGCCTTATTTTTGATTCTTACCTCTTTTGTGACGACGGCCTGCGACGAACTCGCCGCGCTGTCGGAGCTGATTTTCCCCGATCCCACGGAGGTCGTCAATGTCATAAACACATACTCGCCCGCGCCGACCTTGCAGTCGACGTCCGAGTCTGTTCCCACGTCCGAACCGACCGCGGAGCCCACGGCAACCCCTACGGAAACGCTCGCCGATCCCGATGCGACGCCCGGCCCCTACGGCCCTGACGACAAGCTCGTCGCCATCACCTTTGACGACGGCCCGTATCCGGGCGTAACCAACCGGATCCTTAACATTGTGGAACAGTACGCTTCGGACGACGTGCACGTGACTTTTTTTGTCGTCGGCATTCAGGTTGTGAAGCATCCCTCCCTTGTCGCGCGCGCGGCAAAGCTCGGCTGCGAAATTGGCAACCATACCTATCACCATAAAAACCTGACCAAACTTTCCCCCGAGGAGATGCTTGACGAGGTCGAGGACGTCAACGAGATGGTGCGGGAGATCACCGACGCTTCGCCCAAGCTCGTGCGCCCGCCCTACGGGGCGCGGGACGACGCGGTCTACGCGGCCGTGCTCTATCCCCTCATCCTGTGGGACATCGATACGCTCGACTGGTCCACGCACGACGCTGCAAGCACTGTCGAGGCCGCGCTCAAGTGCGAGGATGGGGACATCATCCTCATGCACGACGTCCGTTCCGATACCGCGGATGCGTTCGAGCAAATCGTGCCGCAGCTTCTTGAGATGGGCTTCAAGCTCGTGACGGTCAGCCAGATGTTCGAAGCCAAAGGCATTTCGCTCGAGGCGGGTCAATCCTACCGTCACGCGCGCTGAAACGCATAACATATATTGCCGCAATCAAAATCGTATTATGGATAATCCAAACTTCTCCCGCCGATACCGAAACGGCGGGAGGTTTTTATGTCCATATAACGATGAGGGCGACGTTTTACACCGATGTGAAAATAGAAAACACGCCGCTCGCGCTGTGCTTTATTTCCCGCGGCGGCACGAGGTGAGCTTCGCGAAACGCGAGGCGATCGAGGTGCGCCGGCGCTCCGTCGCCGCCTGATCGACGCCGTACGTTCCATCGTCCCTGATTACGACGACGTCGCCCTCCCCGGCATGGCTTGGGAGAGACGCGCGGGGTATGAGAATCTGTTCGTCCCCGTCCTCACACACGGCGGCGTCCCCTTCGAAGCGGTCGATGATGATCATGGCTGCACGGTCTCCTGCGCGGATATTTAATGTATCATACTAGCACGAAGCGTATAACTCTTCAATAAAAATTCATCCTAGCTAATATTCAC